>CAZHJN010000015.1:0-42252 GCA_964532995.1 uncultured bacterium | reverse complement strand
CATTATATCTTTTTCATCTAAATTGATCAGTGCCTTCCAACTTTTAGATGATTTTCACAATAATATTATAAAGACGTGCGTTATTATATTACGAACGAAAAAAACTTCTTGCTCATGATTCAGAGAGTTTCAGTTTGACAAAAATCCACAAAGGGATTTACAATTTTTATGCAGAGATTCCACCAAAATAAATTTCCAGACCGACGGAAAAAGGGGTTATATGAAAATAAAAAGGAAAATAATACCCGCAATTAGTATATTATTCCTGTACCTGCTGCATGTAAATCAGTCCTGTGCGCAGCAGACAGAGATCAGGTCGATTCCATGGGGTGCGATGTACGCGCCACTGGATATTATGAAATCCTATGGAATGACCGGAACAATCACCTATTATCGGGGCGATGGTGGTGTAAAAAAACTTTTCTCAGATTTAGCAGAGGCACGTCGTTGCCGAATAAAACTGATCATCACGCTCGGGGATGTAAGGCCCTCTACTTATGCGGATCAACAGGGAAAAATCGATATGGCAAAAGTCAGGGAGGAATTATCGCCATTTGTAAAGATTTCCGGACAACTCAGGTCCTATATAGAAGATGGCACAATCTGGGCAATCCGTTTCATGGATGAGCCACATGACCCCAGTGGCCTTCCGCAGGGAATCAGCATCAACACTGAAGATCTGGGAGCAGTGATGTTATATCTCAAACAATCATTTGGTTCTGTCCGGGTCGGTTCAACAGCTCCTGCTCGCTACATGGTTAATGTTTCAAATGCTGACTGGTGTTTCGGACAGTACTGTCATCGCACAGCAGGAAGACGCGGGATTGATCCGGTTCAGTTTATAAAGGAAGATGCGGCTCTCGCAAAAAAAATGGGGATGAGTTATGTTGCAAGTTTGAACGCCTCAACAAATCCTGTGGATAATAAAACTTTTTTTGAAACCTATCTTGCATTTGCCTCCATACCTGATGTTGACTTTCTTACTTCATGGCAGTGGCAGCAGGGACGTTATCCAAGCAGTTTTGAAAAAAGGATCACTGATCCATCAGTGCGGTCCCTTGTAACAAGAATTACTCAGGCGTGCATGCGAAAGTAAAAAAAGGAATATTCTTCACATCTTTTCGCTTTTTGATACTGATGAGAATAAATGTAAAGATAAAACCATTTTCAAAGAAAGAAAAAATAGTACAGACGGGTAGTGGCTTCATCGTTTATGTAAACCAGGCACCGGTTGAAGGCAGAGCAAACAAAGCACTTGCAGAAATACTCTCAGAATATTTTAATGTACCCAGGTCATCTGTTAGAATCATTGCAGGACACAAAAGCAGAAATAAGATTGTTGAAATTATAAAATGAGAAGGATACATATTTACACTTACAGAAGAAACAGGAATAAAATTTCTATACTTGACGAACCGGCTCATTATCTCAAAAATGTTTTGAGAATGAAAGCTGGTTCAAAATTTTATGCTTTTGATGGTACAGGTAAGGAGTATGAACTTGAAATAAAAAGGGTTTCAGATACTGATATAGAAACAGAAATAATTGCTGAAAAAATCAAGGAAGAAAAAGAACCACCAATAAAAATTAACAGGTGGAAAAAAATCGTTGCCGAAGGGAGTAAAATAGCGGGTAGAACAAAAATACCGGATATTCTCATTCCCGATAAATTTGAAAACATTGTATCTCAGCAAAAAAACTCTATTTTGTTCTGGGAACGCTCTGACAACAATTTAAAAATCATGATTGACAGACTTTTCAAAAGACTCGATAAGACCAATACACTGAGGATATTCATTGGTCCTGAGGGCGGTTTTACAGAAAAAGAAGTTAAACTGGCAACTCAAAATGATGTACTTATTGCCAGCCTTGGTTCAAGAATCCTCAGCGTGGAAACAGCAACTATTTCCGCTCTTTCAGTAATAATGTATGAACTCGAAAATGTCAAAAGTTAATAAAAATAAAACTACACTGTTATTATCCTGCCAGATTCAAGAGACTCAAGTTCCTTAAGCACTATTCCAAGACTGTTAACCGCATCTTCAGGTGTAATAACCTGGAAGTCTTTATTATGTACAACATGGTCAATAAAATAGTTGAGTTCAAAAAAGTATCCACCGAGATCAGAGATGTTTCCACCAGTGGATTGAGCTGTCTTTCTTTCAATCTGAGGCTTATCAATTCTCCCGTCCGCATAATACACGGTTAGTGTCGGATTTGCTGTTGAATCAAAGTCAACAACAGCCTTTTCAAACTGAGCGATGAATTTCATTTCAAAAGGGAAATTTGAAGTCATATCCCAGCCACCTTCTGCAAAAGCCGTAATACCACTGGCAAAATTATAGGTTGTGAAAACATGGGTATAGCCTTCTTCGGGAGAAAAAGTACCCTTTGAATAAAGAGAGACGGGTTTTTCGCCAACAAGATAAAGAATAAAATCAACATCATGAATATGCAGGTCTAAGAGCGCTCCACCTGAACGTTTGTTGTCCAGCAACCAGTTCTGCCATCCCCAGGTCGGCTTCGGACTCAGCCTTGTGCAGGTAATTGTAATCAACTTCCCAAATCTTCCCTGATCATAATTTTTTTTCATAAATGCGTATTCCGGCCAGAATCTGATAACATGAGCAACCATAAACCTGACCTTCTTTGTTTTGCAAACATTTACCATTTCCAATGCATCTTCAAGTGTTAAAGCAATTGGTTTTTCACATACGATATCCTTTCCCGCCTCTGCTGCCTTTATCACAAATTCCTTATGCAGAAATGTTGGAAGACATATGTCAACAATGGAAATATCGGGTTTCGAAAAAATCTGATCAGCACTGAGATATGGTATCGCCCCGAATTTTTCAGCAAGAGATTTTGCTTTTTCCCCTCTCTGGTCAACGATTGCTGCTATCTTAACATTTGGCAGCTGAGAATAAACCTCCGCATGCATTGAACCCATAAAACCAGCTCCGATAATCGCAATTCTTACCATTTCCATCCTCCTTTACATCATGAATGAAAAGTTATTTCCAGCCCACAGTATAGGCAAGTAAACTTTTGCCCTTTGCAAGCACATAGAAATTACGACCGATCGCTGCATCAGCAATTTTAACAGTTCTGTCCACGGAATAATACCATACATTCTTTTTTTCTCTGTCAGGAAAATAATACCACTGGTTCCAGATGCTTGTTATTGCTTCAATAATATCCTGATTAAATGTTAACAGACGCACATTATCACCCAGGGTAAACTTAATTATTTCTGTTCCACTTAAAGAGAAAAGATGAACAAGATTATTCTTCAAACCCACAGATAAATATCCGATTTCCGGAGAGATACGGATCCTTTCAACGGCAGTACCGAGCTTTTTGCTCCAGGCAAGGTTTCCTTCATTTGTGTAAGCTAAAATATCTCCGGCCACTGTACCCACAAAAACCCACGAACTATCCTTGCTTACTCTAATACTTCTCACCCAATCAGGTGCGGTCCGGGTCCAGAAGACCTCACCGGATGAATCAAGATAGTAGATTTTGTCATCAATGGCATAGGCCCAGAATTTACCATCTCCACCTATTGAAATAGCTCTCACAAGATTCTTAACACGCCTTTGCAGTACAACTTTTGTTCCTTCTGCAAGCGAAATTTTTCCATCAATCGAAGCCCACGCCGTGAAATTTCCATCAGGAGAAATCGCAACCTGAACAATTTCGTCCTGCTCTTTGAAAATTCTACGAGTGCTCCCGCCACTGTTAAATACATACACCCTACCATCCCTGCACCCGGACACAAGCCTGCTTCCATTATCAGAAACAGCAAGTGCTGTGATTTCATCAGTTGTTTCAAATGTCCACTGATAAACGTTTTCAGGAATCAACAGTTCTTCTGCAAGGGGTTTTCCCTGAAATTCCAGTACAAATCTTTGAAAATAGTTCGGTAAAAATTCATAATTTTCATTCTTGTATTCATAAAGCTCAACGGGTTCTTTGATTCCCGCTCTGTAAACACGAACCTGAAAAACATACATATTCTCTATTTTTACCAGCGCTGGTTCAAGTATGTATTTAACATTAAGCAGTTTTACAATACGGTCTCTTTCCTCACGATCATCAATAATGTCGCGCCTTGTAAGCTTCTGTTCGGAAAGAGTCTTATCAAGTTTCTGGTCTTTGATAACCAGGTAGTTTCTATCAAGTAAACCAAGTTTTTCTTTGAAAATAAGCCCTGCATTTGAAAGAAAATCAGGTAGGTCCTGAATCTTCATGTCAAGAACCAGAATTATCTGTTGTTCCAGCCTGGTATTCAGAGTTCTTATTTTCTGTTGAACGATAGAAACCGAAGGGGGTTGATTATGAAAATTTCTTGTCTGAATACAGTCCAGAAGTTCCTGATAAACTGAAATTGCCTGTGAATACAGCGTTTCAGATTCCAGAAGATTCCCAAGAAGAAAAAGATATGCTGCATCGGGGATATACGAACGATTCAAATACATTCTCAAATATTTTATTGCTTCTTTATTCCTTGAGTGTTCTATCGCATAATCGCCAAATATTCTATAAATATATGCCGACGGGGATCCGTATCGTAAAATGTTGAGAGCCTGCTGAGTCCTTGGCCAGTGTGATGGCCAATCTTTTGGATTGAATGGTTCAGCCGCAAGTGTTAACTCCTCTGCCTTCCTCAGATACCCATCTGCAGTTTGATGCTTTCCTTCGTTATGATACTGCCGCGCTTTCTCTACACATGTCCAGACATTGGAAGGATAAATAGCCCTGAGTTCAGCATTTTTTATATACCAGGTCTGAGCCAGAACAGTGACCTGTCCAGAGAAAAATATGGCAAAAACCAGAAAGAGAATTTTTCTCATATTAACCGCCTGTCGTTTTAAAAATCATCTGACCGAACTGAGCCGGATTATCAATTCTGCCTGTCCATGTAACAACTGGAAGATGGTCAGAAATCCTCTGAAAATTAACCTGCCATTTTCCTGTCGGTGATCCGGATATATTAAAATCACTGAATGGAATACTGATCTCAGCAATCCAACCATTTGCTGTTATGCTGGTGGCTGTACTCCAGCCGGATTTCCATTCTGCGTCTTTATCATCTATCCCGTATTTCTTCCAGACATAGGCAAATTTAAGAAAATTTGTTGCATGCAGTGTGTACTGATACCATCTTTTATCAGAAGATGAAGGGTTTATGCATATGGTTATAAAATCGCGACTGTCAAAAGTCAGAGAGGATGCCTCAGGATCATTACAGGAGACAAGAATGTAGAGTTTTTCTTCATCAAATGCAATGGTAATTGAGGTCTGAACCTCAGAAAAAACCTTCTCACCGGAGACATAAACCATTGTTCTATCTTCCATCAGTGCTCTCCATATCCTATCATTGGAATTTCCATCAATAACAGGAGCTTGATTCACCTTAGTTGCAATAATTTTTTTCATCTGTGCCTCTGGCATTCCTTTCAAGGAAATCTCCTGTTTTTTCTGTATCTCAGGAATCATTGACTTCAGAAATACTGGGATTTTTCTATCAGATAAGTACTGGCGCGCCTGTGTACGCAATGGCTCTATATCCTGCCGGCTGAGATTTACAAGCATATAAAGTCCCTTCTCCTCACCAAGTCTGCTGAGAGCCCAGGCTACCTTAAGTTTCACCTCAAGTTCTGCATTCTCAAAAATTCTTAACAGGCCGGGTATGGTTTCAGATGCATTAAGCAAAGCAATTGTTTCAACAGCCATGGACTGAATCCGATAATCCTGGCTGTTTATATCACGCAACGCAAACTTCAGTCCTGCTCTGTTTCCCAATATCGCAAGCGCATATGCCGCGCAGATCTGAATCTCCGGATCATCGTTCTTCAGTTGAGACAGCAGAAGAGGTATAGACTTTGTAATACCAGCTTTTCCGAGACCTATTATTGCAAGTTTTCTCATTTCAATTGAATCTTCGTTCAGAACAATATCCTTCAACACAGGAAATATTGCGGCCTCGGGTTGATAGGAAATCAATTCAAGCGCTGCCATTCTGACATCCTGGTATTTCGAAAACAACATCTGTTTTACGACAGGGGTAATCTGTTCATTATCCTTGAAAAATGAAAGTTTCTCAATTGCCTGATTTCTCTTTATTTCTTCTTTTTCTCCTATACCATCGCTGATATCAGCAATGATTTTTTTAAGAATATTTCTGGCATTCAATCTCACAGAACTTTCAGGGTCCAGTCTGCTGGCAAAATTGAGATACATAAGAAATGCGCTATCATTCTTATTCACATTAAACCATGCACTCAATATTGCTTTTCTCATTGTTGGTTCAGGGTTATTTTTGATTGAATCAAAAAATAAAGCCTCTTCTTCTTTCCCGATTTTTCCAATAAGTTCAACTGCTCTGATCCTTGCATCCAGCGAAAATTTTCTGCTTATAACCGCATCCTCAAGGACAGAAATAAAATCAGCATTTTTTGATGCAAGAATAATATTATATGCGTATTCTCTTACCCTTGCGGATTTATCATCAAGTTTTCTGACAATCGCCGGAAATGAGACGAAATCTTCAAACTTTTTGAGAGCCCAGAGGGAAAAAATCCTCACATTTTCATCGGGATCTTCAAGCTTCCCCACCAGAGCAGGTATGCTTTCGTTATCGCCAAGCCGAACTAAAGTTTTTATGGATTCAATCCTCAATTTGATTGATGGTTCAAGAAGTTTACTGCGCAAAAATTCAAACCCTTCTGCGGTCTTCATGTTCTCGAGCGCCCAGACAGCCTGGATTTTCACATCATCAAGTGGACTGTTCAAAAACTCAAGCAAAACTGGAATAGCGCGACTATCAGTTGTTGCTTCAAGCGCCCATATTGCATTAATCTGAGTTTTTACATCATCAACATTTGCTGACTTTTTTATACTGTCAAAAACAGAATCAGAAAGTTTTTTGAATGCGTACTTTGCCTCATCCCTGCCGAGAATCCTCCGAAGTGCCCAGAAAAGTTCTGACCTCACCTGAAAATTCTCGTCGTTAAGATGGGATAGTACTGGATCAATCATTGTTTCATCACCAAACTTACCTATTCCAATTGCCGCCCAGTATCTAACCTGCCAGTAAGAATCATCAAGAGCCTTTCTCAGATCAAAAAGTACCTCTTCAGCAGAACCCCATTGAACCAACCCCTTAATACTGTTCAGTCTAACCTGCCAGTAAGCATCATTAAGACCTTTCTGGTATGATGTAACAAACGACCTGTCTCCCAGTTTTAACAATGCTTCTGAAGCAAGAACTCTGACGTCGGTTGATGGATCATCAAGAACGATAAGAACATCAGGAAGAACTTTTGTGTTTTTTTCCGAAAGGATATTTTTTAAAACCTTTATCTTCTGCGCTGTTGTTCCATTAACAAAAATTTCCTTCAAATTTGTACTGCAATAACCAAAGCCAAACAAACAGAAAAACAAAATAAAAACAAGATTAATCGTATAATTCTGGTGGAAACCCGATATCAACAATCTTAATTTTGCCTGCATAATTTCTACCCTGTTCTGTGTATAAGCCCTTTTTCCCAAAACCAAATGTTATTGTCCTATCTGCTTTTACGGCAACCCCATAAGTTTCACCTGTATCTGCGTCTATCCCAGAAGGTATATCAGCACTGATCACATATTTACCGGCATTATTTATGGCCTCAATAATCTGTCTCGCTCTTCCCCTGATTTCCCTGCTGAGCCCTATCCCAAAAATTGCATCAACTATTAAACCTGTTTTCCTGAGTTCGCAGAAAAATATATCGTCAGTGAACTCATTTAGAACCAGGTTCATTTTAACCAGAATTTTATAATTTGTAAAGGCTGGTTCTTTCGCCTGTCCAGGATCAAAAATGGTAAACGTCACAACCGAAAAACCCCAGCAGTGAAGATATCTTGCAGTAACCATTCCATCACCACCATTATTTCCGGGTCCGGAAATTACAACAACCCTGTTCTTTTTATTTGCTTTTAAAACCCTCTGTACCTCAAGAGCAACAGCCCTGCCGGCACTCTCCATCAAAATCAAAGGTGGAATACAGAACTTTTCGTATGCTTGCCTTTCCTTTTCATATATCTGGTCACGGGTGAGAATTAGCCTTTTCATAAGTTCAACATTTTTCCCAATTTTAAACCTATTTCATAAACTGGCCCTGCTCCTATTGTAGCAACAAGAACTCCTGGTTTTACTGTCGAAGCGAGATATTTCACGATATTATCAAAATCCGGAATATATCTGGCGTTTGTACCGTTTCTTGTGATTCTTTCAACAAGCATTTCACTGTTAATAAGTTTCCTTTCCTGTTCAGAATCCCTCACAAAATAAATATCAGGCACGATTACCTCATCGGCAAGAGTAAAAGATGAAGCGAAATCCTCAAGTAAAAATCTTGTTCTACTGTATTGGTGAGGTTGAAAAACTGCAATTATTTTTTTTGTTGGAAACCTCTGACGAAGTCCCTTCAATGTTGCCACTATCTCAGTCGGATGATGGCCATAATCGTCTACGATTACAATATCATTTTTTTTAGCAATTATCTGAGATCTTCTTAACACTCCGGGAAACATGGCAAGAGACGATGCTATTTTTGAAAAAGGTATATCAAGCGTCAGTCCTGTGGTTGTTGCGGCAAGAGCATTCAGCACATTGTGTTTACCAAAAACCGGTGTGTATATCTTGCCGAGTTTTTGCCCCCTGTGGTAGCAATCAAACCTGTTTCCTTCTTCTGTAAACCTGATATTTTTCGCCTGAATATCCCCATGTTCAATACCATAACCAAAGCCAATGGTACCGCAATTATCAATAACCGATTGTACCCTGGGATCATCAATCATTCCTATAATTCTACCTCCAGGCTGAACTCTTTCTGAAAAATCCTCAAAAGCATTTTTTATATCATTGATGTCTCGATAGTAATCAAGGTGGTCCTCTTCAATTGAAGTAATAATACCGATTTCCGGAACCAGATGCAAAAAAGACCTCTTATATTCGCATGCTTCCACAACGAGAAAATTTGTTTTTCCAACCCCTGAATTTCCGCATCCACATATCTCTCCACCAATAACAAAATCAGGATCAAAACCTGCCTGCTTCAACATAAAAACAATCATGGCAGATGTTGTTGTTTTTCCGTGTGTTCCAGCAACAGCAATTCCTCTTTTCCTCAGCATCAACAGTCCAAGAGCACGTGGGTAGGAAATTACGGGTATACCCAGTTCCTTTGCCCTTTTACATTCAGGATTTTCAAAATTTATTGCCTGTGATCTCACAACAATGTCTATATTCCCAGCAATATTCAATGGCTTGTGTTCATAGAAAACTCTTATACCAATCTTTTCAAGATTCTGGGTTTGAATTGTTTTTCTGGCGTCTGAGCCCTGAACTTTCTTACCGAGAGCATTGAAAATCTTCGCAAGCCCGCTTGTTCCGGTTCCTCCGATCCCGACAATATGAACTGTATTAATTCTGTTAAGCCAGTTTTCCATTTTTATTCAATAATTTCAGGCAATGCCTTGCAAGATTACCATTGATATCGGCAATACGGGCAGATTTAAAAAGTTTTTTCCTTTCTTCCAGCTGTTCATCAAGTATTAACAAATTGTTGATCAGTTTCTCAGGGGAAGAGTCAGACTCTTCCATTCTTATGCATCCAAATTTCTCAGCCCATTTTGCATTACAGGACTGATGACCTCCAGCAAATCTGTACGGAATTAAAATAGATGGAATGCCCTTAAAAGAAAGCTCGGCAAGGGTTCCAGCACCGGCTCTGGCTATTCCAATATCAGAAAGGTTCATAAATAAAGGCAATGCGAGAGAAAAATCTTTCACAAGTGCCTTAATGCAATTTTTCTCATAAAAACTTTTAATCTTCTGGTAATCCTTTTTACCGGAAATGTGGATGAATTGAAATCGTGTGCTGTTAAGCCTTTTAAGGGAACTCAAAACCAGATCGTTTATAAACGCGGCTCCCTGGCTTCCTCCAAGAATAAGAACTGTTTTTTTATCGGGTGAAAGACCAAAATCCTCGGGAACGCAATCAGACGAAATCATTTCTTTTCTTAAAGGAAGTCCAGTGTGTATTGTTTTTTTCAGAAACTTTTCAGTTCCTTCAAAAGTAATGGCTGCCGGTATTCTGAATTTATTCAAAATTCTGTTAGCAAGGCCGGGCATAAAATTTTGTTCATGAATAATGACAGGTTTCCGTAAAACAAGCGCTGAGATTCCAATGAAAACCGAACTATAACTACCCATACACACAACAAGGTCTGGTTTTACTCTCAAAATAAAAGACAAACTCCTGATAAAAACAAAAATTGACCTCATAAAGATAAGAGGCATAAGGTATATTTTTTCAGGCCTTTTCAAAACACAAATGGGTATTAAAGTAAAATTTTTCGTTTCCCATACTTCATTATTTTTGATTTTTTTTTCTCCAGCAAAAACGACCTCGACGTCAGAAGAAATCTCTCTTATCTTTTCACCAAGTGCAACTCCCGGAAAGTAATGCCCGCCGGTTGAGCCCACCACGATTAAAATTTTCTTTTTCATTTCATGGTTTCTGAAAGATAGAGTATTTTATCATAATGCCGTGATATAATAAATTAATGAAATACGAAGAAAGGTTTTACAGAAATCTAATCAGTTCAGAATTGATATTCTGCACTGTTCAGGTTGAGGAAAGTGATCTTTTTATACTTGCAGAGAAGGATGTTTCATCTGAAGCAGAAATTGAACTCAGAAAACAGAGACAGTTTCTCAAGCAATATATAAAACTTTTTCCGGATTTTTATTATTCCTTTGAACCGATCAGATGTGAAGACAGTGCTCCTGAAATTGTTAGAATCATGAGTGATGCCTCTCTTCTGTGCAATGTCGGGCCGATGGCAACAGTGGCCGGTGCGATAGCAGAGATGGTTGGAAAAAAACTTTTGAAAATTTCAAAACAGGTCATCATTGAAAACGGTGGGGATATTTTTTTGATGACGGAAAAAGAAAGAACAATATCAATTTTTGCCGGAAGCAGCCCGCTTTCAATGAAAGTGGGTATCAGATTAAAACCAAGAGATCACTCTTTTGGAGTCGCAACATCAAGCAGCAAAGTCGGTCATTCAACAAGCTTTGGAACTGCTGACAGTGTCACTGTAATATGTCCAACAGCAACACTTGCCGATGGACTTGCCACCCATATCTGTAACTGGAAAATCGATTCAGATTTTTCAGATATAAAGAAAAAAATTAAGAATTTTCCTTTTCTTGAAGGTATAGTGGTAATAAAAGGCAAAAAAATGTTTGCCTGGGGAGACCTGGAGATTGTCTATCTCAATTAAAATAATGCAGATTCTGTCAAAACTGAGGGTATCAGCAGGCTGGGTTTTCTTTATTCTGATCGCGCTTATTGGCAAGGTTCAGAATTTCTGGCCCTGGCCATTATTACTTATAATTGGAGGTGAAAGTATCAGAACAATTGCAGCAGGCACAATCAAAAAAAATGAAATACTTGCAACTTCAGGCATATACGGCAACGTCAGACATCCGCTTTATTTTGGCAGTTCTCTTATAAGTCTGGGTTTTTGTTTGATGTGCAACAATATATTTTTATGGACATATTTTTTCATATTTTTTCCACTGTGCTACGGCCCGGCAATTTTTCTTGAAGAAACATATCTTGAAAGCAGGTTTGGAGAAAGATTTCAAAAATACAGGCAGACCGTTCCCGCATTTATGCCGTTCAGAATTCGGAAAATGGATTTGAAAAACAATCTTTCATTGAGATTGATATTTGAGAACAGGGAACATCACAACTGGTTGATTTTACTGATTACAGTGCTTGTGCTGGTCTTGAAAATAAAATTTATGGATATATCATTCCGCTGAAAATTTTGATTATCTTATGGTATCACGCAAAAATAAAAAACTTGACAAAGTGTTTGAAAAAAGTAAAATACTAACTCAATATTTTTCAAAAAGGAGAGGATTGTGGAAGTAACGGTAAAGGAGCTTCTTGAAGTTGGAGTATATTTCGGACATCCATCAAGACAGTTTGATCCACGGATAAGACCCTATCTGTTTGGAAAAAGACAGGGCATCTATATCATTGATATCAGTAAAACATGCGAAAAAATCTATCAGGCCGCAGAGGTTCTGCAGAGATTTGCAAGGGAGAAAAAATCGATTCTTTTTGTGGGTACTAAAAAACAGGCTCATGATGTAATAAAAGAGGTTGCAGAGCAAACCTCTCAACCCTATGTCAATTACAGGTGGATAGGTGGGACCCTGACCAATTTTAATGCAATAAGGAAGAGAATTGAAAGACTTGAAGAGATTGAAAAGCTTGAGGAATCCGGACAGATTAATTATTATACAAAAAAAGAAGCCAGTATAATTTTAAAAGAAAAGGAAGAATTGTTAAAGAAATTTAACGGAATAAGACATCTGAGAGAACTACCAGGAATTATGGTCGTTGTGGACATAAAGAAAGAAATCAACGCTGTTGCTGAAGCAAAGAAACTTGGAATCCCAGTAGTAGGTATTGTTGATACAAACGGAAACCCGGAACTTGCTGATTATCCGATACCAGCCAATGATGATGGCTTCAAATCCATACAGCTGCTTCTCGGAAAGCTTTCTGAGGCGATAAAAGAAGCACAATCAGAAAAAGAAATAATGGAAGAAAAACAGAATACACAGGAAGAAGGAGAAAAGAATGTCGCAGACAGTGGAGATGATAAAGAAACTGCGTGATCTCACCGGACTTGGAGTTATTGACTGCAAAAAGGCCCTGGAGAAAGCCGGGAATGATTTTGATAAAGCTCTTTCAATGTTGAAGGAACAGGGAATAAAAATAGCCGAAAAGAAAACAGAAAGAGTTACAAAAGAAGGGCTTGTAGGAAGCTATATACATTCCAATGGCAAGATAGGAGTTCTTGTCGAGATAACATGCGAAAGTGATTTTGTTGCGAGAACAGACGATTTCAAAGAATTGGTAAAGAATATATGCCTTCAGATTGCAGCAACTGCACCTGAATATGTAAGCAAAGGTCAGGTTCCGGCTGATGTTGTGGAAGAAAAGAAAAAGAGCTATAAAGATATTGAAGATTTTTATAAAGAAAAAGTCCTCTTCTGTCAGAGCTTTATACGTGATGATTCTCTGACAGTTGAAGAATATGTAAAAAGCAAGATAGCCAAACTTGGTGAAAATATAAATATTACAAGGTTCACCCGTTATCAGATAGGTGAGTGATTATGAAAGAGATTGTCTTTCGAGTTGGAAGTGAAAAGATAAAAGGTGTCTTGAATGATACAAGAACAGCATCAACCATATATTCTTCACTTCCGATAAAAAGCAAAGTAAATTTGTGGGGTAAAGAAATTTATTTTTCTGTTGATATTCACTGTTCGGATGAAAACGGCAAAGAACTTGTTGAAAAAGGCGACATAGCATACTGGCCAGAAGGTCCCGCCATCTGTATTTTCTTTGGACCAACACCAATAAGCAAGGAGAATGAAATAAGACCTTACAGCAGGGTGAATCTTATCGGAAAAATCAGTGGACATTGTATTGAAAAGTTGTATAATATAAAAACCGGTGAAGAAATTTTCATGGAACCCATAACCAATGGAGGTGTTTGATGAATGCATCGACGAGCGGGTTATTTTTTGAAATGGGTTATTTGCTCTCCCTTATAGTAATAGGACTGAGTTTTCTTGGATTTATGCTCGCGATGATGATGGACGAAATAAATAAGAAAAAAGGTATTGTTATGTATGTGCTTTCGATTATACTGCTTCTGCTCGGTGGATACTACTATTACACTGTTGGACAATGGCAAAAGTTGCAGGGCGGACCCTGCATTAATAAACTCAATTATTATCTCTACATATACAAAGAACAACCAGCTATTCAGCAGCAAATAATTCCTATTATGCCAGAAACTCCGCAGAATCAGTAAGGAATTGATTATGCGTCTGAATGGTGGTTGGCTTGTTTTCATTCTTTTTCTATGTTTGTCGTCAGGTTGCATCTATCCACCTCCCTATAGACTTGAGAAAAACCAGAATACCGGAATCATACCCGATAAAAGTGCGGTATATCTCATTGATGCAGCTGACGTTATTGTTTATCCTTCAGGTGTTTCAGTTACAACTGTACATCAGAAAATACTGATTACGGGTGAAAAAGGAAAACGTCATGGTACATTGCAGATATCGTATAATGACGACAGACAGAGTGTGGAAATACTTGAAGCAAAAACAATAACATCCGAAAATGAAGTGTACAGTGTTAAAAAGTCTGATATCAGAATAATCACTCCCGCTGAACTCAGTTCATACTCAGTGCTTTATCCAGGGATAAAGGTATGCACGGTTACATTTCCGGCGGTAAACATCGGCAGTACCATTGAATATGTATACAGGATAAAAACTAATAAACCACTAATACCCGGTGAGTTCTGGGACGGTTTCTATTTTCAAAATACAGAACCATTCATGCTCTCCAATTACAGACTGACAGTCCCTGACAATTTATCATTATACATTCATCCTTTTTCTGTTGATATTAAACAGAAAACCAGAAAAGGTAGATTTATAACATACGAGTGGGAAAAAAATAATATGCCGGCGATAGTACCTGAAAATATGATGCCTCCAATCTCTGAAATCGTTCCAAAAATACTTGTCACCACAATGAGGGATTGGAATGAAGTGGGAAACTGGTTTTTCAACCTTGCAGCTGATTCAACCATTCCAGATTCAAACATAAAAGCATTGGCTCTTAAAATAACAGAGGGAATGAGGACTGATGATGAAAAAATAAAAGCCGTGTATCACTATATATGCAAGAATATCAGATATATTGGACTTGAACTTGGCATACATGGATTTAAACCGCACAATGCAAAGGATGTAATGAAACTTGGATACGGAGATTGCAAAGATAAATCAGCACTTATGGTCGCAATGCTAAAATCACTGGGTATCAGGTCATACATTGCCCTGATAAATACTGAAAGGAATATTGAAGAAGGTATCCCGTTTCCAGGGCAATTTAACCATGCGATAGTGGCGATACCGATGAAAAATAATTTTCTTATACTTGACCCGACATCTGAGGTTATCCCCTATCCGGAATTGCCTCCATCAGATCAGAATAAGGCTGTGCTTGTACCAACTGAAGAAAAAACATTTTTTATAAAAACAGCCGCTGCCAGTCCAGAAGAAAATCAGAAAATACGCGAGATATCCGCCACCCTGGACAGTACCGGCAACCTTGCAGCAACTGTTTCAGTGAAATTGAATGGAATCTTCGCAGCTTCCATACGGCACGCCTTCAGATATCTCTCTGAAGAGGAAAGGAAGATGGAACTGGCCAGAAGCCTGAACAGAATTGTTCCAAATACAACTCTGAAAAAATTTGATATTAAAGGAATTGATTCACTTGATGAACAGGTGGAACAGGTTTATGCTTTCAATTCAAAAAAATACGCAACAAAAATTCAATCCAAACTTTTGTTCAAACCAGCTTTGCTTGAAAAAATGGAGGGGACCGAACTTGTAAGTCTTGAAACAAGAAAATTTTCAATTCGTATACCCTATAAGAGGTCCAATACAGATAGAATAATCTTTGTCATTCCGGAAGGCTATGCAGTGGATGCGTATCCTGAACCGCTGTCGATAAAAACCAGCTTCGGCAGGTATTCAATCAGCTTTGAAATAAACAACAACCAGCTTATCTATACCAGGTCGTTTGCTCTGGATGTTCTTGAGGTTTCACCTGAGGATTACAATGAATTTAAAACATTCTATGAACTTGTCGCTTACAATGATGGACTTTCTGTAATATTGAAAAGAATTGACTGATTTTTTGTGATAAAATATTAGACGGTTTTGATTTATCTGTCCTCTTTTCAAAAAAAATACAAAGGGGGTACATTTGGACGCTCTGCATTTAAAGGAATTGTTATCAGTAATGGAATCAATGAATGCTTCTGATATTCATCTTCAGGCTGGTTCACCTGTTGCGTATAGAATAAAAGGTGAAATAGTAAAACAGGAAAATATACCGGCTATGAATGAAGAACAATTAAGGACGATGATTTTCGAAATCCTCAGTGAAAAAGATAAAAAAACCTTTGAGGAGAGAGGTACTCTTGATACTGCCATAAGTTTTTCTGGCATTGGAAGATTCAGAATGAGCGTTTTTCTTCAAAGGGGATCAATTGCCCTGGCTGCACGAAGAATTTCAAATAAAATACCGGACTTTGATTTTCTGCATCTACCCGAAGCAACAAAAAATATAACATCCTTCCCAAACGGTCTTGTTCTTGTTACCGGTCCCACCGGCTGCGGTAAATCAAGCACTCTGGCGGCAATCATCAATGGAATTAACAGGGTCAGAAGGTGTCATATAATGTGTATAGAAGACCCGATTGAATACCTTTACAGAAATGAACTCACCATTATCAACCAGAGAGAAATAGGTATAGACGTCCCAAGTTTTAAGGAAGCACTGAGATATGTTGTAAGACAGGACCCGGATGTTATTCTGGTGGGGGAAATAAGGGATAGAGACACAATTGAATTTGCACTTCAGGCTGCCGAAACAGGACATCTTGTATTCGGAACACTCCACAGTTCCAATGTGAGTCAGACAATCAGCAGAATTCTCAATTTCTTTCCGCATTCAGAACATCCGGCCATTCGAAGAGCCATTGCTTCGCATCTTAAAGCCGTGATGTCGCAGATGCTTCTTCCATGTTGCAAAGAGGGTATACATCTTGTACCTGCTGTTGAATTGATGTTTATGAACTCAACGATAAGCCGTCTCATCGTTGAAGAACAGGACGCAAAAATTGTCAAGGCAATAAGAGCCGGCAGAACAGAAGGAATGCGGGATTTTGAACAATCACTCCATTATCTTATTACAGAAGGATTCATAACAAGAGAAGTTGGCCTTGAACATGCTGACAATCCGCAGAGCCTTGACATGAAGCTGAGAGGAATCTCACTCACAGAAGAAGGTGGCATTATTTCATGAGAAGATTCATATTAATTTTTCTGCTATATCTGGCTTCAGCATATTTTTTTGACAGATCTCATGCAGAAAATCTGACCTTTGTGGTTTTCGGGGATATCCATCTTCAGGATATCGCCTCTGACGGTGAAAAAATTCTTTCCAGAATTGTTGAAAATATTAACAGCCACAAACCAAAACCTGAATTTGCGGTATGCCTCGGAGATATTGTTGGTTATCCTTCAAGCATTGATCCTGTAAAATATGTCAATGCAATCGATAAGTATCTTATATTAACAGAAAAACTTGTTGCAATTCCGGTATATACAATTCCGGGTAATCATGATCTCGAAGGAGGTGAAAAATTCAGGGACATTTTTCAGGCAAAGATTGGTCCTTTATTCTTCTCCATTGAAAAAAAGGGAGTTTTATTGATTTTCCTCAACAGCGAAGATTTTTCAGGTGAACAATTAAGCTGGTTGAATAATCAATTAAAGAATAAATCAATGAAACTCGTTTTCACTCATAAACCGGTTTTTCCAGTCTTCGCAAATCAAAATTATTCTCTTGATTTGAAAACATCTTTATATCTGAGAGGGAGCTTCATGCAGAATAATGTTATTGCTGTTTTCTCAGGGCATGAACATTTTTTTTATCAAAAAAAATCTGGTAAAATTATGCAGATCATTTCAGGTGGTGCTGGAGGCAGGCTTGCTCCTGTGCCTGAAAATGGAAAAAGTGCTCACCATTACTGTATAATTACTGTAACCGAAACAGGGTCGGTTATAACAGAACCAGTAATAATCGAAAAATAATAAGGAAAATTATGGAATGGAAAACTTTAAATCTTGACAATGGCGTAAGTCTGGTATACAAACGTGTACAGGAATGCTACTCTGTTGCAATGGGAATATTTGTTAGGTCAGGGGTAAGGTATGAAACACCAGAGTACTCAGGCATATCCCATTTTGTTGAGCATCTTCTGTTTAAGGGAACACATACCAGGTCTGCAAGAGAATTAAAGGAAGCAATAGAAGGAAAAGGTGGAAGTTTCAATGCTTTCACTGCTGAAGAACTCACCTGTTATCACATCAAAATACTTCAGCAGCATATTGAAACAGGCATTGAAATATTGTCTGACATGATTAAAAATCCTCTGTTTAAATCAGAAGAGATTGATAAAGAACGAAATGTGATTCTTGAAGAAATAAATATGTACAGAGATATACCATCCCGTCAAGTTTATGAACTTCTTGATAGAATAATGTTTACCAATCATCCTCTTGGCACATCAGGTCTGGGTACACCTGAAACATTGAAAAACATTGACAGAGAGGCTTTGCTAAAATATACGGATAGATTTCATAAAGGTAAAAATATTGTTGTCAGCGTGGCTGGAAAGTTTGATGAAGACAAGCTTTTTCAGCTAATAGAGAAACATCTTGGAAAAATTCATGAGGGTGAAAAATCCAGTTTTGTGCCATTTAATACTTTTAAGGATGACGACAGATACAATGTGGAAATCAGGAAAACCGAGCAATGCCATTTCTGTATTGGCTTTTATGCCTATCCGAGAGAGGACGAGAGAAAATTTCCAATGACTCTTGCCAGCACCATTCTTGGTGGAAACATGAGCAGCAGGCTCTTTAATGAAGTCAGAGAAAATCGCGGCCTTGTCTATAACATAGGCAGCTACGTAAAATCTTATCACGATACGGGTGCTGCTGTTATATCAGCAGGATTGTGTCCTGAAAATCTGATTGAATGTATAAGTGTTATAAAAGATCAGTTGAACAATATTATAAATGTCAGAGTCTCCGAAGAGGAGCTGGAAAGAGCAAAAGAATATCTGGTATCCCAGTTCCTCATGGGATTTGAAGATCCTATGAAATACATGATCTGGTTAGGAGAACAGAAGACAACCAGAAAGAAAATGCTCTCATTAAAAGAAGTTGAAGAAAAAATCAGAAATGTAAAAGTTGAAGATATTCAAAATGTGTGTAATGATATATTCAATAAAAAACCATTTTTTGCCTTGATCGGACCTGAAGATAAGAAAGAAAATGTTTCAAAGATTCTGGAGGCTGAAAGATGATAAAAAAAGATATTATCGAACAGATTGTAAAACAAACAGGATTGAGCAGGCCGATGGTAAGGATGGTTGTGGAAAAATTCATTGACCATGTCAGAAAGGCCCTCCTTGAAAAGCAAAGGATTGAACTGAGAAATCTCGGAGTATTCAAAGTCAAGAAGGTTAAACCTAAGAAGGGCCGCAATCTCAGAACAGGAGAGGAAATTCCGGTTCCTGAAAGATGGAAGGTTGTTTTCAAACCTTCAAAAATATTTATGCAATTAAATCCGGAAAATTCTGAACAAAAGCTGCCGTTTGAATCCACTGAAAAGTAGATCTAATAACTCAAGTAGGCAAAATGTCTGTTGGATTTGGGGTTGTTGGGCTGGGAATGGGAAAAGCTCGCGCAAGGCTCGTAAAGCAGACTTCTGGCGCTGAACTGGTTGCGGTGTGTGATATAAATCAGGAAAGATTGCAGAAAGTATGTGATGAATTTGGTTGCAGGGGTTACCATGAGTATGATGAAATGCTGAAGGACAAAAATATTGATGTCGTCTACATAATGACACCAAGTGGAACCCATCTTGATTTTGCAAAAAAAGCCGCGCGCAGAGGCAAACATATAATAACGACAAAACCAATGGAGATTACTGTTTCGAGATGTGAGAAATTTATCGAACTGTGTGAAAAAAATAACGTGGCTCTTGTTGTTGATTTTGAATTGAGATATAAAAGAGAAAACCAGCAGTTGAAGGCAGCAATAGAAAACGGAGAACTCGGCGATATACTTTTCGCAGAAGCGAGATGTAAATGGTACAGAACACAGGAATACTATGATAAAGGCGGCTGGAGGGGAACATGGAAGTATGATGGAGGAGGTTCAGCAGCTAATCAGGGTATCCATGTCATCGACCAGCTTGTTTGGATGTGCGGAAAGGTTGAGGTGGTTTCCTCTATCTACGGTGTTTACGGCCACAAAATAGAAACAGAAGACTGCACGGTTTCAATAATTAAATTGAAAAATGGAAATCCAGGCTGCATTGTAACCACCACAAATCATCATCTGGGCGACGAGTATGGGATTTCTTTATCCTGTAAAAATGGAAGTGTATCAAATTTCACAGGAGAACTTAAAATAAAAATGGGTGATGGCTCCCAGCAACTTAAAACGGAAGTTCCTGAATTACCGGGAAATGCTGTGGAGGATATGCTGGGTGTTCTGAATGATAACAAAAAACCTTTTGTTTCAGGTTATGAGGGAATGAAGTCGATTGAACTTCTGGAGCAGATCTACAAAAAGGGAAGGAAACTCTACAGAGCTCAACAGTGAAAAGACATCTTTTCATAAGTTTAATTGTCTATTTTTGCGCAATTACCTGCGCAGTCTCTTTCGCAGCAGAAAAAATTCATCTTGCGGCAAAAGGTAAAGCATTGATGCCAATCGTGATTTCAGAAAATGCAGACGAAAATATTAAAAAACTTGCTTCAGAACTTGCGTATTACCTGAAAGCTATCACAGGTGCCGAATTCGAAATAAAAACTGAAAACAGTGACTCAGGAATTATTGTGGGCACGATTGGTCAATTCCCAGAAGAAAAGATCGCCCAGAAACTTGAAATCCGCGATACACACGATGGAAAGGAAGCATATGCAGTAAAAAGTGAAAGAAAAGATTGCTTCTACTAGGTGCAACTGAAACAGGAACTTCCCATGCGATCTTCAGATTTCTTGACATTTGCGGCTGCAGGTGGTTCTTTCCTGCCAGAGAATGGGAGGTAATACCAAAAAATTCTGAATTATCTGTCAGCGTTGAAGAATACGATAGACCAGCGTTTCTCTCAAGAAGGATATGGTATGGATATGGCTTCTTTGATAGACATACGGGAAAAGCATTAGAAGATTACAACACATGGGTCAGACACAACAGGCTTGGAGGATCTTTAAAAACATATTTTGGACACGCATGGCAAACCATCATTGCAGAAAATAAAAAAATTTTTGACCAGCACCCTGAGTATTTTGCCCTTGTAAAAGGAAAAAGAAGAGGTCCACAGCTTTGCGTCAGTAATCCTGAATTGAGAAAACTTGTAATCCAGTGGGCACTCGATTATTTCAAAAAAAGACCTGAAGCAGATATGGTTTCGGTTGAACCTTCGGATGGAATGAATCACTGTGAATGTGAGGAATGCTTGAAAATGGGCTCTGTGTCAGACAGGGTATTTTTTCTTGCAAATGAAGTTGCAAAGGCGGTTGCAGAAAAATATCCTGGTAAATGCGTGGGATTGTACGCCTACAGTGATCACTCTGAACCTCCTTCATTTAAACTGGAACCCAATGTGTGGATACAGAGGACAGCGGGCTTTACCTACGGGAAATATTCTTCTGAAGAACTGATGAAGTTATGGCCTGAATACTGCCAGAATATGGGCTACTATGAGTATCTTTCTGTTTATCTCTGGGATTGGGATATGATTCCTGGTGGACGCGGAGCCAATATTTCATACCTAAAAAAACAGATAGCAACCTATCATCAGAACAAAGGCAGAACCATTGATTGTGAAAGCGGAAATAACTGGGGCGTACACGGAAGAGGTTATTATGTAGCGGCAAAACTGATGTGGAATCCGAATGCTGATGCGGATGCAATCTTAGAAGATTTTTATCAGAAGGCATTTGGTCCTGCAGCGAAGGTAATGAAAAGATACTATGAAAGGCTTGATCCAGGAAACAATCCCTTAAGGAGTGAAAACCTTATAGGTCAGGCTCTGAGAGACCTTGAAGAGGCTTCAAAACTCGCTGCAAAACATCCTGACATTGTTGCAAGATTAGACCATCTGAAGCAATATATGCATTATGTAAGGTTGTGGTGGGATTATACCCATACAAAGGATAATGAAAAAAAGAAGGAACTGGCACTTGAAACCTTAAAATGGGTTTACAGAACAAGGTATACTTACATGAACCACTGGGAAGCAATGCATCAGTATCTTGCTCCAAAACTGGCAAGGGAATTTAATGAACCATCATGGACATCTTTTTATGCTGATCCCAAAACCCGGAAACCATGGGCCGATGAAACACCTGTTAGCCGCGAAGAAACAGAAAAATTGTTCAAACAGGACATTGAAAGATTTCCGGTGATTGAGATAAAAGAGGTAAAATTTTCAAAAAATCTTGTTCCTGCAAATTTTGTATCAGAAAATCCTCAACCAACAAATCAAAGATATCAGGGAAAGGTTGCATATGCATTGTACAGCAAAGAAGGAAACCCTCTCGAATTCATGCTAACAACAGGAATAATAGCCCACTACAGAAACAGGAAGCCAGCAGAATACATCCTTACTGACGGATCAGGCAAAGAAATTATTAGAAACAGACTTCCTCTTGATGGCAATGAACACCGGATAAAGGTCCCTGTTCCATCGGCTGGCCTTTATTATCTTACCATCGATGATTCATCTGCTGGTTTTGGAATTAAAATTGGGCCTGAAACTCCATGTGTAATAGTTCAGGAAAAAGGAAAATCATTACGTCACATGGGACATATGCAATTGCTTTATTTTTATGTACCCAGAGGGACAAAACAACTTTCCTATTTTATTGATAACCCAACAAAACATGTTTTTTATGGACCTGATGGAAAACAGATAAAAGAGATCGATGCAGACGATGTATTCGTTAGTATTGATGTGCCTGAAGGACTTGATGGAAAAGTCTGGAGCATAAGGTATCTTGCGCTCGGACAGCTCTGGTTTTTCAATATACCATCGTATCTTGCTGCAAGTCCTGACGCATTACTTCTGCCTTTTGAGATAGTGGAAAAAGACAATCTGAGAAAGTAGATATGATCAGGCTCTGTAAGAAGAACCTATTTGCAGGTGTCTTCATCTTTGTAATTTTTTTATACCCCTCTATTGCTTTTTCCAAAATTTCAATCCTTGCAAAGGAAGGTAAAGGACTTTTACTCAGTATCAATGGTCAAAAACTAGTTTTACTTCAGGGAACTCCATATGAAATAGGCTTCCAGCATGGAAAACCATTAAGAAAAGAAGTGAAAAAACTTGTTGAAACAATACTTATTATAGCGGATTCAACAAAACCAGGGATACTTGAAGAAGCCTGGGAAAGAACAAAAAAATTTATTCCAGAGAGATACCTGCAGGAATTGGAGGGACTTTCAGCAGGTTCCGGTATTCCGCTTCGTAAGATTCAATTGGTTAATAGTTTTCCTGAGATATCCCATTGCAGTGGAATCTATCTTACAGGTAAGACAACAGAAAAAGGCCAAACATATCACGTGCGAATTCTTGATTACATCACAGAAGCATTCATACAGGATTTTAGCGTCGTGATGTTAATCAGAAACAATAAGTACAATACCATAATGACAGCCGGATTCGCAGGCTTTACAGGCTGTGTAACGGATATGAACGACAAAAGGATTTGTATCGGAGAAATGGGTGGTGCTGGCTATGGAAATTATGATGGAATACCCATGGTTTTTCTTATGAGAAAAGCCCTTGAAGAAGCCAGAGATCTTCAGGAGGCAATCGAAATTTTTAAAAAAGGTCCGAGAACCTGTGAATATTATTATTTGATAACTGATGGTAAGATCCCTGATTCAAGAGGACTGTACTGCACCCATGATAAATTTGAAATTTTTACCCCTGGACAGAAGGAACTTCCTGAAGGTTTCGAATTCTTTCCAGAAGATACGATTTTAATGACAGGCTCTGATAGGTACAGGATATTAAGAGAAAGGATTGTGGAAAATTATGGAAAGATAAATCTTGAAAAGCTTATAGAGATTATAAAAAGGCCTGTATCAATGTCTGGCAATCTGCACAATGCAATTTTCCTCCCTGAAGAGATGAAAATGTTTCTGGCTGTCGCAAAAAGGGCCTATGAAAAAGACTTTCAAGCATGTTATCAGGTCTACAATGAATTTGATCTGAAATTTCTTATGGGGTATTTCCCGGAGAAAACAGCGAGAATAAAAAAAATTAAACCTTTTGAACTGGCTATTCCTGTTCCTCCTGAAAAAAAGAGACAGTTTGTAATAAAGGAAGATAAACTCAGAAGATTTGACTATCTCTCAAGTAATTTCCCTGAATTTTTTAAAATTTTTAAACCCCAGGAAAAAGATCTACCGGTTTCTATAGAATTCAATAGAAGAACCACTGATTATGACGTTTTTGATATCAGTTTTCCATCTCCTGTAGAGCTTAAGTTTCCAATCAACACTGCTTACTGTGAGTATTACAAAAGCTTTCACAATAGCGGCAAAGAATGCGTAATTCTACTTGATGCCCTTTTTGGGAATCTCACAGTAACAAGGGTAATTGCCGCACATCTGGCGATAAATGGAATTGATGCGTGTGTGGTTGATCTGCCGGTCTATGGATCACAAAAAAGAAAAATTGACAGGAGGGAAATTTCTCCAGAAATTATTCCCCGGGTTATAATCCAGGCTTTAAATGATATCAGGGTTGCAGCTTCGGTTATTAACGAAATCGAAAAAAATGATGTTGATATTTATCTGTGCGGGGTAAGTTACGGAGCTCTGATCGCAGCGCTTTTTGCAGGAATTGACGGTAATACAGAAAAATTATGCCTTGTTCTTGGTGGAGGAGATTTAAACAGAATAATGGTCGGCAATAAAAATTTTTCTGGATCTCTTCCAAAGGATATTTCTGGTAAAATTATCGAGATTGCTCTTAAACCATTTGATCCAATTACGTATACTGATGGATTGCAAGGAACAAAAGTTTTGATGATAAACGCGAAATATGATGAAATTATTCCTGAAGAGTCAGTTATTTCATTGTATGAAAAACTCAGAGACAAAGAAATAATATGGTATCAAACCACTCATTACGGAATTGCAAATTATCTTCCTGAAATTTTAGAACATATCGCAAATTTTATGAAAGGAGTCAAAATTGGTCAGACACATGGAACAGGGAATTGAGTATTCAGGAAAAAATCTTGATTTTATTTCATTTCCGCTTGGTGGAATTGGAGCGGGTATGGTATGCCTTGATGGAAATGGAGGATTCTCTAATGCTTCACTGAGACACAAACCAGAACTGAATAAACCAGTCCTGATGTTTGCAACCTTAACAGCAGAAAAGAAAATTCCCCGTGTTCTAACTGGACCTGTTGCTGACTGGAAAATATATGGCTTGCCTGGTGCCGGCAATGGTCTTGGAGCAACAAATTTTGGATTGCCGGTGTGCAAACTGATAAAATTTGTGTCAAAATTTCCATTCGGCACAGTGTATCTCAAACAACCTGATCTTCCACTGAACATTTCAATCTGCGGCTGGAGTCCTTTTATACCCGCAGACCCGGATAATAGTTCTCTGCCGGTTGCAGCCATTGAATACGAATTCAAAAACTATTCCGGCAAAGAGATAACTGGCACATTTTCATTTCACTGTAAAAATATCGTTGCAACAAATCCAGCAAACGGAAAAACAAGAGTTTTGAATGACGGATATATACTCTATCAGGAACCAATACCTGACCAACCTCACCTTGAGGGATACTTTGCGATCTGCATACCGGATGAAGAAAGTGCTGTAAACTGCTGGAGTGGAAAAGGTGGTTTTTCAGATACTCATCAGCTATTGTGGAAGGATATCTGCCATACTGAAAAACTGAATATACTTGAGACAGGCCCTGGAGCAAGCACATTTGTAAATATCACAATCAATCCAAAAAGCAGCAAAAAAATCACAGTTTTAATTTCGTGGTTTGTTCCTAACAGTCAGATGAAAACAGGTGAAGGTGATTCAGAATATTATCAGCCATGGTATACCTCAAGATTTCAAAATATCAATGAAATCTACAATTACTGGAAACAGAATTATACGAAACTTAAAAAAACTACAGAAAAATTTGCAGAAGCTTTTTTTACTTCTGATATTCCATTTGAAGTTATTGATGCAATTTCCTCAAATCTTTCCATATTTAAATCCCCAACAATGTTGCGTCAAAAAGATGGAAGACTCTGGTGCTGGGAAGGATGCTGTGATTGCTCCGGTTGCTGTGCTGGTTCGTGCACACATGTCTGGAACTACTGCCAGGCAATTGCGCATCTTTTCCCATCTCTTGAACGCTCATTAAGGGAAACAGAGTTCAATGAGAACCAGAATGAAAAAGGACATCAGAATTTCAGGTCCCTTCTGCCGATAAGACAGAACACGCATAATTTTCACGCAGCAGCAGATGGACAGCTCGGCGGGATAATGAAGGTTTACAGAGACTGGAAGATATCAGGAAACGATGAGTGGCTAAAAAACCTCTGGCCTAAAATAAAACAGAGCCTTGATTACTGTATCGAAACCTGGGACCCATCACATAAAGGAGTACTTGAGAAACCACACCACAACACCTATGATATTGAATTCTGGGGACCCGATGGAATGTGCACAAGCATTTATCTCGGGGCTTTGAAAGCAGCTATCTTTATGGCGAAAACTCTGGGACATGATTATTCCCTTTATGAAAATCTGTATCGCAAAGGGAAAAAATTCATGGAAGAAATCCTTTTCAATGGAGAATATTTTGAACAGAAAATTGTATGGGAAGAAGATGAACTTAAAAAATACAGGGAACAACACCATCTCGATGAAACAATGGCACAGATACTTGAAAAAGAAGGACCTTTTTACCAGTACGGAAAGGGTTGTTTTTCTGATGGAATAATGGGAGCATGGCTTGCTGAAGTATGTTTTGTCGGAGAGATACTTGACAGAAGAAAGGTAAAAAAACACCTCAGTTCAGTCTGGAAATACAATTTCAAGAAAAACCTTTCTGAGCATGTAAATTTTCAAAGGCCAGGTTTTGCCCTTGGTAGCGAAGGCGGACTTTTAGTATGCAGCTGGCCAAGGGGAGACAGACCCACAATTCCCTGCCTTTATTGCGATGAAGTCTGGACAGGAATAGAATATCAGGTCGCCTCCTGTATGATTATTAATGGAATGGAAAAACAGGGACTGAAAATTGTTGAAACTGCAAGAAAAAGGTATGATGGTACAAAAAGAAATCCATTTGATGAATATGAGTGTGGCCACTGGTATGGAAGGGCGTTATCAAGTTTTGCCCTTCTTTATGCTATAACCGGAATAAGATATGACGCGGTTGAAAAAATTCTTTATATGAAAAGATGGAAAAAGGATGATTGTAAGGCATTTTTCTGCACAGATTCAGGCTGGGGAATTGCTGGATTTAAAAAGGGAAAACCTTTTGTAAAAGTTATGATGGGCAGGATTGAAGTAAAAAAGATAACTGTTGTTTAATCGACCTCTTTAATAGCATATTTTAAGCTACCAAGTCCAAGTCTTGCAGCTTCTTTAACCTGTACATAGGGATCCTTTCCCCAGATTCTTTCAAAAATATGTCCCTGATCCTTCAGAAATTTTAAGTGTCCGGGTAATGTACCCTCGATATACTTCTGCTTATCAATCAAATCAAGTGTTGCCTTCTCAAGTGCGACTATGTCAAAAGAGGCAGTGATTCCAACATCAGGAATAATCGCCTGTGACGATAAACCGAGGCAATCGCAGAAGGGAGTAACACTGGTTATCATGTTAATATGGCAGCAGTTGCCCTGAACCTGTTCAATTACCTTTCTGGCGGACAGGGCAAGTGCCCTTTGAAAAATTTCATAGTTGGTAGTTTCAAGTTTCAGGGCATTATGAGGGCAGAGAGCAACACATCTCATACAGAAAACGCATGCATGAAAATCTATAATAAGTTTTTTATCTTTATCAAAACTCATCGCAGAAGACCTGCAATTTTTTATGCAGATTCCACAGTATTTACATCTTGATTTTTCCCAGTAAGGTTTTGCATCAACTGTACAGTGCAAATCAATCCTTGTTTTAGTCGTAACAAAGCCCATGCCCAGATTTTTAATTGCACCTCCATAAGCACAATTTCCGTGTCCTTTCGCATGGGAAAAATTTATAAGAAAATCAGTATCCCTGAGGACACCTGCCAGTTGTAATTGCTTCAAACCATATCGCGCAGGAACCCTGACCGCAAAATAATTGGTATCCCGCAGGCCTGTTGCCTGAACGAATCTGCAGCCTATTGACTGCTCGGTATATCCCCTTGCAGGATTTGGAATCACCACATCCGTGATAAACGGGTTACCGCCTTTTTCCCGCACAAAATCAACAAGAAGTTTAACAAAAAATGGATGTATGGTTGTGTAGCCGTAACCGCTGCCAACATGCATCTTGATACAAACATTCTTACCCTTCAATTTTTTTCAAGTTTCAGTGCGTTTAGAAGTCTAAAAAGTTTTGCTGGAAGGGTTGCATTTCTCTCAAGTTTTTTCACCTTTGCTGAAGCGTAGTATACCATTGACATAGTCCATTCTCCTGCTAAATAATTGACTGGTTGATGGTATCATTATATCATAATGAAGAAAAAACGGTTAAAAAAAATGGACCCGAGAGATAGATGCAGAACCGCAATGAAAGGGAAAATACCGGATTGTGTACCTGTTATTCCCCAGATATGTCATCCACATGCAATAAAAGCACTGGGATTAGATTTCAGAGAAACAATGATAAAGGCTGTGAAGAACCCCGCTTTTGTGAACAGGCTTCAGATTGAATGTGCAAGATATTATGGTGTTGATGGTGTGAGAGTGTGGATTCATCATCAACCATCTTATAATCTGTACGATGACGGACAGAATGTCTGGGAATTAGATGATAAAACAGGCAAACCTGTTGGAAGACTTGATTTTAAAGGTGGAGGATGGATAATTCCAAATGAAGAAAGAATTTTGATCAGAAACGAATCTGACATTGAAAATATTCCGGTTATTTCCGCCTCGGATTTTCTCAAAACAAATGAATTTAAAGAAACCAGAAAACTTGTTCAGGAAGCTAAAAAAGATTTGTTTGTAATAACATCACCTGGACTGGTAAGCGTGGAATATGCAACAACCGTAAGAGGAAAGGAACAAGCATTTCTTGATCTCGTTGAAAACCCTGATTTGGTACACAGAATTTTGAAACGTGCGACTGATGCCGCAATTCAAAAAGCCCTGGCAATGATTGAAGCAGGCGTGGATGCTTTCATGCTCGGTGAAACATTTGGCGGAGTTATAGGACCCGAGTTTTTCAAGGAATTCTGCATTCCATATTTTAAGATGTTTGTCGATAAAATCAAAAAATATGATGTCTGCATTTATGTTCATATCTGCGGAAACAGTACCGGGCTGTTTGAGATGGTTGCTGAAACCGGTGTTGACTGTCTTGAACCACTTGACCCACTTGGTGGAGTCAGTGTGGCGGATGCAAAAAGAAGACTCATAGGTAAAATCTCAATAATGGGAGGTGTTAATACTTTAAAGCTGGCAAGAGGCACTTTTGAACAGGTAAAACAGGATATACAAAGGTGCATATCTGAAGGTGCGTCCGGCGGTGGATATCTTCTTGCATGCGGAGATATGCTGCCGACAGAAACATCACCTGAAAAGGTCTTTGAAATGGTTCGCGCTGCACATGCATACAGATATCAATAAAAAAAAAAGGAGGAACTACATGTCAGGCGTAGACTTCACACTCAAGGGGAAGGTTGCTCTCATTACGGGTGGAGGAACAGGAATCGGAAAATCAATTGTTCTTACCCTTGCACGTTACGGCGCAAAAATAGGTATTCACTATAACACAAGCAAAACAGAAGCCGAAAAAACACTTGAAGAAATAAAAAGACTTGGTTCAGATGGAATCTTAATACAGGCGAACCTTGTCAATGAAGATCAGGCGAATAAAATTGTTGATTTCACTGTCTCAGAGTTTGGAAGACTTGATATACTTGTTAACAACGCCGGTTCACCTGTTAAAAGAACAAAAATTGAAGAATGCCCGCTGGAACTATGGAAAAATGTGTTCGATGTTAATATGACAAGTGCTTTCATGGTTACAAAAAGAGCAATCCCTTATCTTCGGAAAACAGGTAATGCTGCCATAGTAAATATAATTTCCCTGTCAGTTCAAACAGGTGGAGCCAATGGTGCTGGTGCCTATGCAGCCTCAAAGGGTGCATTACTTGTTTTCACAAGAACCCTGGCAAGAGAGCTTGCTCCAGAAATCAGAGCGAATGCTGTTATTCCAGGTGTTATAGAAACCCATCACCACGAAATTTTCAGTACCCCTGAAAGGATGCAGGAATACAGAAAGGAAACCCCTCTTGGCAGAAATGGAACTGCGGAGGAAGTAGCCGGTGCGGTTTTATATCTTGTAAGTGATGCCGCATCATTCACTACCGGAGCAATAATTGATGTTAATGGTGGCAGATTTCTCAGATAAAAAAGTCAAAGAAAAGATTAATCTTCTTTATGAAAATTTGCTTGTCAGACATGGAAACCCATCTCTTTCAGGTCAGTGGAAATTCTGGTGCAAAAGGCCCAAATCCATAGAGGAAAAAGAAAGGATTATTATCGAATCCATTCTCACACAGAGAGCAAACTGGAAAAATGTTGAGTTAGCGGTATCACGACTTTCACAAGCAAACCTCCTGAATCTGAGAAAAATAGCAGATGAAAGAATTGAAATCATTGAAAGTTTAATAAAACCTTCCGGTTTTTATAGACAGAAGGCAAAACGGCTTAATAAAATTGCAAAATTTTTTATAGAAGAGATTGGTGGCCCTGAAAGGACCGAAAAATTTGAAACAAAATCTTTCAGGGGAAAACTTCTTTTAATTGAAGGAATTGGCAATGAAACCGCGGATGATATCCTTCTTTATGCTTTTGAAAGAGAGGTATTTGTCATTGATGAGTATACAAGGAGATTTGTAAAGAAACATCGTTTATCCGAAAATCTTTCATATGGCTTTTTACAGAAATTATTTGAAAGCTGCGTTAAAAAAGATTATAAAGTATATCAGGATTACCATGCTCTGATTGTTATGGAAATGAAGGGATAATATGATAAAAAGAGGTATAGCAACATTCACCCTTGATACGGGTCAGTGTCCGCGATGGCTTTTTGAAAGAATGGTGAAACTTGGAAGCCAGATACTTGAAATTATTGTTGAAGAGTATGGCCCTGATGAATTTGTTATAAGAATTTCAGATCCAGTCTGGTTTCAGTCCCTCGGAACAGTTCTCGCTTTTGACTGGAACGCTTCTGGTTTAACCACCGTTTTAACAGCCTCATTGAAGGAAGCGATAAAAGGAAAGGAAAAACAGCTTGGCATCTTCATCTGCGGTGGTAAGGGAAAAACATCCCTTAAGACCCCGGATGAGATAAATTACTGGGGAGAAAAAATTGCACTACCCCACCCTTCGGTAAATAAGCTTATTTACAGTTCAAGAATAACAGCAAAGGTTGATAGTTCCCTGGTTCAGGATGGTTATCAGATATATCATCACGCATTTTTCTTCTCTAAAAATGGAGCATGGGCAGTTGTTCAGCAGGGTATGAACCAGAACAACCAGACAGCCAGAAGATACCACTGGTTTTCCGAAAAAATAACAGATTTTGTCTGCGAACCGCATTCAGGGATTATTTCAAATGTTTTTGTCCCATGCCTCAACATGACTGCAAAAGAAAGTGAAGAAACAAGAAAAACAAGCACTGAACTTGTGCAATCAGGTTATTCAGGATTGATCAGGGATATACAGATACTGAGAAAACACTCCGGCACTGTCTCAAAAATGGTTGCTGTAAAAACTGGTCAGCAGGAGCTTGTTTTTGCCGAGTTTTACAATAAAGAATTCCACTGGCATCCTGTTGTGGAGGAAGATTTTTCAAGAAGCGCCTATCTTGAAAGAATCCTTGCAAAACTGTGTGATTATAAACCTGAAAACTATGAAAAACTCATCTCTGTTGAGGGAGTCGGCCCTAAAACAGTCAGGGCTCTTTCCCTTGTTTGTGAACTGATCTACAACGCACCACCCTCATATAAAGATCCTGCAAGATATGCTTTTGCTCATGGAGGAAAAGACGCCACTCCTTATCCTGTTGACAGAATCACCTATGATAAAACCATCAATTTCTTCAGAAGAATTATAAACAGGATGAAAGCATCTCCCCATGAGAAAAGCTCAATGCTTAAAAAGCTTGAGAAATCCCTCTAAAAACATTAAAGAGGTACGACAAACTTCAACCAGACCTTGCTGCCTTCTGGTTTGTTTTCAGTCGACATTTCCCTCTGATACTTCAGAATAAAACTCATTTTCCTGTCATCAAATTTTATCTGAGGACCGATGGCAAAAACCTTTCCCTTATTCCCATCCCCGACCTTAACACCATTTTGTTTATCATCGGTTATCTGCGTATACCAGTAACCGCCGATTCCAGCTGTCCACTTCTCGTTAATTCTCTTGCCGACTGTATAATCACAGTGAAATTCCTGTCCTGATTTATAATCAGTGGCATCATTTTCAAAATTTATATCATACATAAATTTTCCTGATATTTCCCAGCCATTGTCTGAAATGAAACTTACAGCAAACACCGGTTCTATTGTCCAGTAGTTTCTGCCGATCTTGGCGATATCGTCTTTATCGTAGGCACCTGTTGGAATAATAAATTCAATTCCTGCGGCTGAATGGATATTTTTTGAATGCCAGGAAATAATACATGGATCCACAAATATATCACCAAGACCGAATTTTGAATCCTTTCCAGCAGGGGTTCTTACATCAACTGACATTACCGGAATAAGAATATGCATACCCCAGTTTCCGCCTAAGATTTTTTTATCCGACACATAAAGCAGCCTTGAAACGTTTCCAAAAACAGTCAGTTTGAAATTGGGCACAGAATCTTTTCCCTTTGAATCTGCGAATACATCAGAAAAATAACCGACAGTATAATTGATGTAGTAAAAACCGGGCGGAGGTACTGCGCCGGACATAAAATCCTCTGCACCGTTAGGATATGCACCTCCACCATTTTCTGTTGCAAAACATAAGGCTGAAAAAATTAAAATACCGAAAAGCAACATAAAAATTTTGAGAGGTTTCATAATGCCACCTTCTTATTTCCCACTGAATAACTTATTAAACTTCTGTATTTCACCACCAACATCCCCGGTCTTCAAAGATGCAGAAATTGCACAGATTGCGTCTGCACCAGCATTTATAACCGATGCCGCATTTTCAAGATTTATACCACCTATGGCAACGACAGGAATTGAAACTGCCTCTTTAACATTCCTCAGGATTTCCAGACCAACCGGTGGCAGAGCATCTGGCTTTGTGGTTGTTTGAAATATAGGACTAACAGCTACATAATCAGCACCACTTTCTTCAGATTCAAGCGCCTCCTTCACATTGTGAACAGATACACCAATTATTCTATTTTTTCCAACTAACCTCCTTGTTATGTTTAACGGCATATCATCCATGCCAATATGAACACCATCTGCTTCCACCGCAAGACATATATCAACCCTGTCATTGATAATCAAAATTGCATCCCTGAGAATGTCCTTAAGCTTAATTGCTTCCTGATACATCTTCCTTGTTGAAGATTGTTTTTCCCTGTACTGTACTATCTTTACCCCTGAATTTATCGCACAAATTACGTCATTTTGAATTCCATTTTTTGAAAGGCTGGAATCCGTAATGAAATAAAATCCCCTGATGAATTCTTTCTTCATTTTGTCCTTTCAACCTTTATCAGTTCATTAATCTTTTTTTCATCAAGATTATACAAAACATCAAAAAGTTTCTCTTTGAAGGATGCAGGACCGGTGCAATTACCAAGAGCTATTTCAGATGCAATCCCGAAACATGCAAGGGCTGACATTGATGCAAATGCATAATCTTTTTCAACAGCAACAAAAGTACCCACAAGCGAGGTTGTTATGCATCCGGTTCCAACAACATGTGCAAGCATTTCAACACCATTTCTCACAATATATGTTGAATTGCCGTCTGAAACAATGTCTTCTTTTCCGGTTGCAACAACTGTGCAACCTTTATTTTTTGCCGGAGTTTCTGCAATAGCAAGTATATCTTTCCTGACATCTCCTGCGTCAACTCCTTTTGTCCTCACGTCTTCTCCTGCGACTCTTGCAACTTCAGAAGCGTTTCCTTTGATGATATCAATATGAGAATATTCAATCAATTCAAATGCTTTTCTATCACGAAGTTTTGTTGCGCCTGCTCCACAGACATCAAGAACAACGGGTATCTTTCTGATATTTGCTGCCCTTACCGCAATTTTCATTGCTTCAACAAAATCAGTCGTGAGGGTGCCGATATTGAGAACAAGGGAGGATGCGATATTGACCATTTCTTCCACCTCTTCAGGCGCGTGAGCCATCACAGGTGAACCTCCGATTATCTTAACGATGCTTGCACAATCATAGATCGTCACCCAGTTTGTCAGATGATGTACAACCGGTTTTTGGCTTCGTATTTTTTGAAGAATTTCATATACCGCAAAATTCTTTTCTGTTTTCATCTATTCTCCCAATTATTTTATTCTAACATTCACCCGCAAACAATCTTGACTTATTCGCGTTTGATGTTAAATTATACCAGAAAAAAAGGAAAAAAAAGTGATCTTAAAATATAAACCGGATTTTGATCAGGCTTGTGTAAGATGGAAACACTTCTGGAATAAGGAACTCTATAGAAGACCGGTTCTGCTGGCTACCTGCAGAAAAGAAGGATCTGAAAAACAGATTCCTGAAGTGTTCTCATTAAGATATTACAGGGCATGCAATGGGCTGTGGAACCAGCAGATTGAGCTGTTTAATCAGTGGGCAGAATCAGTTGAATTTTTGGGAGACAGTATTCCCTCTTTCTCCCCGGATTTCGGACCGGACCAGTTTGCTGCCTTTTATGGATCTACACTAAAATTTTCTGAGAATGTCAAACACACCAACTGGGCTGAACCTATCGTAGACAACTGGAATAAATTTCTACCCCTCAGATTTAACTCAGAAAATGAAACCTTCAAAAAATTACTTGAATACACCGGGTTGATACTGAAGGACTCAAAAGGGAAATACCTTGTGGCAGATATTGATAAACATTCAAACATAGATACACTGCTGGCATTAAGGGGTGCAGAAAAATTATGTATGGACCTCTGTGATGTTCCTGAAACAATCGAAAGAGCAATGCTTGATCTGAGGAAAGATTTTCCTTTAATATGCGAACTTCTTTATAATGCGGGCATTGATAATTGCGGTCTCGGTACAGCACATTCGGGTTTCTACTGTGAGAAAAAATTTGGGGTTGTTCAGGCGGATTTTATATGTATGATGAGTCCTGTGATGTTCAGAAAATTTGTGCTTCCAGCCATAGAAGAAGAAATAGAATATTATGATTACAGCTATTTTCATTTTGATGGAACCGGTGCACTGCCACATCTTGATGATATTTTATCAATCAAAAAACTGAGAATCTTTCAATGGCAGCCAGGAGAAGGTCAAAAACCAAATTTCCAGTGGCTTGATATTCTGAAAAAAGCTCAGAAAGCAGGAAAAGCGGTTCATGTTTTCGGAAACTCTGCCCAACCGCTGACTCCCGAGATAATAAAGCAGCTTCACAGGGAACTTGACCCTATGAATGTTATCTATGATGGCATTGCTGTCAAAGATAAAAAAGAGTTCGAAGAACTTGAAAATTGGCTTGAAAACAACTCGTAATAGTTTGAAAGAATCAGATATAAAATAACTGAAAAAAATATTTTGAAGGTAATAACAGGACGTGAATCATGAAAAAGATCTATCTGGCTGGAATGTTTCTGGCTCAGGCATTTTTAGCAGGTGCTGCAGGTTATACTCTACTTTCTCCGACAACTCCACAGGAAAATCTTCCTTCAATTATAGTTCAATATGACCAGGGGAAGAATACCGGTTACAATATTGATTTTTCAAAACCACTTCTCTGGTATGATTCATCACCATCAGCAACAATGAGGCGAGCTGCTATGTTTATCCAGGAAGCGGTAAAGAAGATGACGGGCAAAACGATTCCAGTAAAATGCAGCAACGACATCTCAAAGGGAATAATACTTTTAATTATCAATGGAGCTACCGAGCAAATCAAAAATAATCCAGACGTAAAAAAGGCTCTGGCAAATGATGGTACTGATTCCTATAATCATAAAGAGGCGTATTATATAAAAACTGAGTCAGACAGAATTTTGATTATAGCCAATGGTCCGGAGGGAATTATTTCAGGCGCTGTTGACCTGATGGAAAGCACCGGATATGAAATTTTAGGCATGGGACCAAACTGGATCCATGCACCTGATTTCAGAACAAAGCCACTTACCTTCAATATAAATAAAGCCGGAAGACCCGGTTTTTACATCAGAGCACTCTGGCCAACAAGCGGTCAGAGTTATGGAGTCGGAACAATCATGGAAAAACCGCCTCACCCTGAAGACGAAACTGTGGATATCAGCTGGTATAGATGGGCGATCGGTGCGAAAATCTATGGTTCATCAATGCCTGGTTTTCCAGGTCATGCCATGCAGGGCTATCACAGAGCGGTAGTTCAGGCAATGAGAAAAAATAAAGTAACTGAGGGTTTTCTTGTACCGAAAATAAACATAGGACTCTCCACAGAAAGACCACAGGCAACAGATAATAACAAAGGTGAAATGTGGATTAACAGCGACCCTGATGGAACACCGCAGGCAGAAAAGGTTTACATTTCCAACGGTAAAGAATGGGTTGAACAGAATCTGCTTGAAATAGGAGCAAATCTTGATCTTTCAGTTCCACTCGTCAGAGAAGTAATTTTAGAGGAAATGAAGAAACAATCAGAAAAACATTTTGAAAAGAATCCTGATGATGTTTTTATTTTTGGACATGAACCTGAGGATGGCGGCGGCTATGCTGTGCTGGATAAATATATGAGATACAAAAACTGGTATCCTGATTACTGCAAAAAAGAAGGAATACAATTTGGAAAACCATACGTCCTGCATGGATACAATGGACTTAATCAACCGCATGAAATCTGGGATCCTTCGGCCGCATCAGATACTGTTTTTGGATTTGCAAACTGGATTCTTCATGAATACGATAAATGGATTGATTCTCTGCCGGTGGAAAAAAGATTTACATCAACCGGAAAATCAAAAAAAGAAATGATAAGAAGCAGCGGGTACAGTTATAATTATCACGATGTTCCTCCAAATTTTAATCTCGATCCCAGAATAAGGGTGATGATAGCAAGTTATCCAAAAAATCGGGGCTGGGGAAAATGGAAAAATTTCAAAACACAGATGGACCTTGCAAAGGCGTTCCAGGTAATGCTTCCGCGCGAACCGTCGGGAGATTACAGAATCATAAGCCTTTCTTATTACCACGATCCAACGACTGCGGGTATTCCAGCCTCATGGAGCGCATCATCAAAAAGTATTCTTGAGGATTTAAGAGCAACCTATAATGCTGGAATAAAAGCGCTTTCCTGTGAAACAGATTTCAATTTTGGCAAATACGGTCTGGCATACTATTTGATGACAAAAGTCCTGTGGAACCCAAGGATGACATTACCTGAACTTGAAGCCATAAGAGACAGATGGTTTCAAAAAGCATTTGGTAGCGGATGGAAGGAAATGAAGCAATACTATGATTTTATGCTCATTGACAATCTACCTGTAAATGGTCCAAATTCCTGGGCGAAAGCAATAAGGATGATTGATGAAGCGGACAGAAAAATCAATCCTGAAAAAGAGCCTGACGCAAAAAGAAGAATTGATGATGTTAAACAGTACTGGTACTACCATTACCTTGAAGAAGCCGGAAAAGCCAATTCCTCTTCACAGGAAATGAAGGAGTATGTCTGGAAAGGACAGATGTCTTATATGGTTGCGATGCATGCCGTGGTAAGAAGGGTTTTCGGTGTCTATGATGTGAAAAAAGCCGCAGGAGAATATGCAAATGGTCCCGCCCACTATACAAAAGAGGAAACACAAATATGGTGGAATAAGGTTCTTGATTTCTGGAAACTCACACCGGTAACCTATTTCAAGGATACAGTACTTGTAAATGGAAAGAAGGCATCTGACGTCGATCTGAATGACCTTGTTATCGTAAAAGAATTTCAGGGCGAATTTCCAAGTCCCTGCAATTATTACTCAACAACTCCCTTTGATGCACCTTTTGTCTATAATAGTGGCTATCAGAAACCTGTCAGGTTTCTGACTGTTGCCCGGCAGCCCGGTGATATAATCGGCTTTAAAATCTTCTGGCCATATAACCCTGATGATGCATACTACAGGGCAAGAGATTTTCAATATGGGGTTGACTGGTGGGACGCAAAGGCAAAAAAGTGGGCTCAGATTGTTGATGAAACAATGACAAAACAACCATCAAAAGAAGCCACTCTTTATACAGGTTCAAGAATCCAGCTTGTTGAGGTCAGTCTGGAAGCAAAAAAATCCGGAACATATCGTTTCAGCCTGGGTTATGGTGGAAATCTTGCTTCTCTTACAACTGTTTCTTTTGATATTCGGACAGGAAGGTACGCAGGAGCGCATCCACATACTTATTTTCTGAATCAGGATGGATTAACACAGCATCCAGCTTATTTTTATATCCCGAAAGGAACAAAGAGCCTTGACCTTGAAGTATTTGATAAATACGGTTATAAAATACTGACCGTTTACACAGGACTATTTCCTTCTGAAAAGTCAAAAATCAGAAAAGTGGACATCAGCAAACAGGGAACATACACCATTGAACTGAATCCAGGAGAAGATGGAACAATTGCAAGGATTGAAGGCAATGGTTTTTCCTTTCCTTATTTCTATTCGGTGCCCCAGCTGTGGGCAAAATCTCCTGCTTCGCTTGTTATACCGAGAGAAATTGCACAGGCCGATGGCTGGACCATAATGGATAAACGGTGAAAGGAATTAAAAATGAAATCATCAAAAATAAAGGTGCTGCTTGTTGGTTGTGGAGCTATAAGCAGAGCATGGCTTATTCCTGCTCTCAAAGAAAAGGAAATTGAAATTGTCGGGCTTGTCGATATAAACATTTCAGCAGCAGAAGAAAAAGCAAAAGAATTCAATCTCAAAGGCTCTTTGATAAGCAAAGATTTTACTGATGCTCTGAATAAGACAAAACCCGATGCAGTATTTAACTGCACCACTCCTGAAGCCCACTATGAAACCACGATGAAGTCCCTTCAATATGGATGCCATGTCCTTGTTGAAAAACCGCTTGCCGATAGCATGGAGCATGCAAAGAAAATGGTTGAGGAAGCAGAAAAAAGGAAGAAGATTCTCGCTGTGATTCAGAACAGACGTTATTACAATTACATCAGGGGCATGGAAAAATTTCTTTCATCCGGGAAAATTGGAGGATTAACAACAGTTAACAGTGAGTTTTATATAGGTGCCCACTTTGGTGGTTTCAGGGATAAGATGGAGCATGTACTGCTTCTTGACATGTCAATTCACACATTTGATATGGCAAGATTTCTCACTCTTTCAGATCCTGTTTCTGTGTACTGTCACGAATGGAATCCTGCAGGCTCCTGGTACAGGCACGGAGCATCTGCAAATGCCATATTTGAAATGACAGGTGGAATAATCTACACATATCTCGGAAGCTGGTGTGCTGAAGGATTGAACACAAGCTGGGCTGGAAACTGGAGATTTATCTGTGAAAATGGTAGCGCCATCTGGGATGGAATGGACAGCTTTAAGGCGCAGAAGGTAATCGGGAAAACTGGATTTACCAGAGAAACAAAAGATCTCAACATAAAATTCCCTGACAGAAAAGATGAATGCGAAGGACACAGAGGCTTGATTCGCGATTTTTTGCATGGTATAAAAACAGGCAAAAAACCAATGACATCAGCTGAAGACAACATAAAAAGCCTTGCCATGGTCTTTGGTGCAATCGAAAGCGCAGGAAAAAAGAAACAGGTAAAGATAAAGATATGGTAAAGAAAAAAACGATCGAAGTCAGAACAGATATTCCTTATGGAAATGCGTGCGCTATATCAGTTGAAGAAGAAAAGGATTCAGCAAGTGTTTACTTTGCTTCATCGCCTGAAGATGGTTCACAGTCGTTATGGTTTTGCTTCAGGATTGAAACCAGAAGGATGTTAAAGGAAATAAAGCTGGTACTGAAGCATTCCTATAATATGTTGATGGGTAACACTAATCTTCAAAACATCCTTCCTGTTATTAAGAAGGACTCTGGAAGATGGGAAAGGATGGATAACACTTATAGATTTCAAAAACTTCCTGATGGGAGATATCTGGTTTCATGGATTTTGAAAAATCCAGGAAGAATAAATGATATTGCTCTCTGCTATCCATATGGAATTCCTGAGCTCGAAAATCTGCTGAAAGAAGCAAAAGGATACTGGAAAAAGGACATAATCGGAGTTAGCACAGAGAATAGACCGATAATCAGACTTGCAAATGATTATTCTTTTTCTGGCTGTGGGAAACCAGGAATCTATATCATAGCAAGGCAACATTCAGGAGAAACCCCTGGTAGCTGGGTTCTTGACGGTCTTCTGAGATATTTCATGGAGGTTAAGGAGAAAAATATCCTTGTGTGGGCGATACCTTTTTCAAACATTGATGGTGTTGAAAAAGGAAGGTATGGCAAGGATTATTTTCCTTTTGATATAAACCGCTCATGGGGAAGAAAACCATTAAGGTATGAAACCCTTGTAATACAAAGAGATATTGCGAGATGGTTGGAAAGATGTAAACCTCTGGCAGGTATGGACTTCCATGCGCCTGGTGGAGCAGAAGGAGATGGAGCTTATTTCCCTTTTAGATCCAAGGGAAGGCTTCCGTTGCATAAAAAAAAGGAAGTTCAATTTATGGATGCAATCGCGAAGTCAGCGAAAAAACACTTTGCAGTCGATTACATTAGAAAAGGTGAACATGCTGGAAATTTTGAAAATTTGACAGGACTTATGTTTACCTCTTACTTTAACTACGTGTTAAAATTACCTGCATTATGTATTGAAGTTCCCTACGGCATAAGCAAGGGTGTTATACTAACCGATGAAGATTATAGGAAAATCGGAAAAAGCATTGCGATTGCACTGATAAAGGAGACCTGTGAAAAAGCACCAGATTAGGATTCCACGTGTTGATTTTCTCGGCTTCAAAATTTCGAAAATCGTCCTCGGTTCCAATCCATTCAGCGGGTTTTCTCATCAAACAAAAGAACTTGACGAAGAAATGCTTGATTTTTATACTGCCGAAGAAATAAAAAGAGCGTGGGACAGAGCCCAGCAACTTGGTATCAATGCTTTCTGTGCGCGTGGAGACAGACATATTTTGAGAGTAATCAGAGAATACTTTAATGAAAACCGCATAAAAGAATTTTACTGGTTTGCGCAAACTGCACCGGAATTTGCAAGTTTTCAGGCAAATCTTTCTCTCATTATCAATTCGAAACTTAAACCCACATTTATATATCATCATGGAGGACATCTTGATATGCTGCTGATGGAAGGGAAAAAGCATATTGTCAGAGATAATCTGAAAATAATAAGGGACACCGGTTACCTGACAGGGATGGCTTCTCATCAACCAGAATTTATTGAAATGGCTGAAGAAGAAAACTGGGATGTTGATTTCTATCTTACCTGTTTCTATAATCTGACAGGTAGAGGGAAAAAAGAACTCACGGTAATAAAAGGCTCGCATGGAGAAATTTTCGATATGTCTGACCCGTCCAAAATGTGTCGGGTGATTAAAAAGGTTAACAAGCCCTGTGTTGCCTATAAAATTTTTGGAGCAGGAAGATTATCTCATAATAAAAACGAAATTTATTCTGCACTGAAATTTGCTGCAGAAAACATTAAAAAAAATGACCTTATTCTCGTCGGTGTTTTCCAGAAACAAAAGGATCAGATAAAAGAAAATGTTGAAATGCTTTCATCAATCCTGTCAGAGAAACATTAATCATTCAATCCTTAACCTCACAACCAATCCCGGCGCAATAACCATTCCCCGAAATTTTTAATTTAATGCAGATATTAAATGCAGATATTACATAAAATGAGGTATAATAACACTGCAAAAATTTATATCCTGCGCCTGTAGCTCAGCTGGATAGAGCGATGGACTTCGAATCCAGAGGTCGCGCGTTCAAATCGCGCCAGGCGCGCAGGGCCAAGCGATTTGCGGGGGTGCAGGGGGTGTGCCCCCGCTT
>CAZHJN010000014.1:0-43248 GCA_964532995.1 uncultured bacterium | reverse complement strand
GTTTTATCAATCCTGGCTTTTGAAATCTCAAGGAAAACACTGGCAATCCTGTCAGTAAACTGCTCAAGCATTTTTTCCCCCTTTTCTTTTGTTGCTTTTTCTGGATTTCCGTATCCGGAATTGGTTGTCAGAAGATGCCAGGGTCTGATAATTTTGAGCCAGCCGTTTCTCAGTCCTTCAAGGACCGGTTCTTTTGTTTTTCCTGCATCAGCCCATTCCAGATGAACAAGTTCAGGAAAAAGAGCCATGCACAGTGATGTTTCAGATTCATTTCCATGTTCGCCTGTTCTGTCATCGCACACATCTTCAATTATATCGTTCATTGCTGACCAGTAGTTAAACAGGAATATAAAAACTTTTGTTGTGCCATAAACTTCTCTCATCAGTGGACCGAACTCATTTCCACCGTGTCCGTTTAACAGAACAAGCTTGTAGATCCGGTGCGCCTCAAGAGATCTCAGAATATCTTTCAGAATTGCAAGCTGGGTTGTTGGCGAAAGGTGAAGTGTCAGTGGAAAACCAAACAGGTTTGAATTAACCCCTATTGGAATTGCCGGTAAAACAACCAGTTTAGCGCCTTTTTTTATCGCTTTTTCAGCACTGATTTGTGCCACTTTTTCTGTCACAATGGCATCGCAACCATATGGCAGATGAAGATTGTGAGGTTCGCACGATCCCCATGGTAAAACGGCAACTTCAATCCTTCCCCGTTTTTTTACTTCCTTCAGTGTCATTTCCTCAAGTTTTATCTTCATGTTTCCCCCCTCATTTTTTAATCCTGACAAGTTTCCAGACATCTGATGCCATATTATTTCCCGCAACCATCCAGAGTCCATTGTCATGAACAAAAACACTTGCAGCATGCCTTGGTGCCCAGGGCGTGTCAGGAATTTCAGTCCAGTTTTTACCGTCTTCTGAATACCAGACATCTTTTCTGTTTCCACCACTTCTGTGATAACCTTCAAGTACCCACAGTTTCCCATCGAAAACAGCCACATCATGGTACTGTCTTGGATGCCAGGGAGCGTTTTCACACACTTTTTCCCATTTTATTCCATCTTTTGAAGACCATACATCATTGTAAAAAATTCTTTCGGGCCTGTTCGGTGTATCATAGGTTCCTCCACCAAGAATCCATATCCTTTCTTTGAAAACAGCCTGGCCTCCTATCATCCCTCTTGGTGCCCAGGGTAGATTGTCGGCGACTTTTTTCCAGTCTTTACCATTCTCGGTGCACCAGACATCAGAGTAAAAGATTTCTGCCGCAGGCGCAAAATTGGGAAGGGTCTGACCGCCCATGACCCAGATTTTGTTTTTGAAGACCGCAGTATAATGAAGAATCCGTGGACCCCAGGGTACACTGTCACAGACACATGCCCAGTTAATTCCATCATAGCTTCTCCACACATCATTTTGATAGTGATGCTGGTTTGCGTCCCCTCCAATAATCCACATGGCATTTTTGAAAACAACATAACCTGCAGTGTGCCTTCCTTCCCATGGTGCTTCAGGATTTTCAAGTGTCCATTCCCTGCCATCTTTTGATGACCAGATTTCGCTATTGCATATCCTTGGAAAATGAACCTTATCAGTAGGATTCCATCCGCCCAGAAGCCACATCTTATTTTTGAACACAAGTGCACCTGCTCCATCCCTTGGAGCAAAATCAGCTTTTTCGGTTATTTTGATCCACTGATATTCAGCCATTTTTTCTCCCTGTTTCTGCTGACTGTTAACCCATCCCCAGCAGACAAGCAATGTCAGCAATAAAATAAGTGGTCTGTTTATCATTATGTTAAACCAGTAAGAATTGTCGTTCAATTTTTCTTGCTTCTTCAATATCCTCTGAGGAAAACTCAAATCTTTCAAATTTATGATTGAAAAATTCTTCAAAGCCTGATGCAAGCAAAAAGACAAGTTTTTCAAAATCAATAGCATAGCCAAGTATTTCAGATAGACATACAATTTTGGTAAAATCCGGATCCTGAAGGAATATATTTCTCCACAGTTCCTTTTGAATTTCAACAAGCAAACTTCCATGCTGCAAAAAGGATGTTCTGTCCTTTCTCTGAGCGCTTCCTATAATTTTTCTTCCTTTAATCACCAGGTCGTGTCTTGTTGAAAGAGAAAAACAATCCCTGTTTGTTAATGATGGTTCTTTTCCGATTGATTGCCCCCTCCACTGGACCCTGATCCCAAGTTTTTCCAAGCCAAGTTTCAGTGCACCGCAGATTTTTTCATATGAAGCCATGGGACCGGTAAAAATTTTTTCATCATCTGCGGCTGAAAAACTGTAGGTTATTTCGCGATCGTGAAAGATGGCGCTTCCACCTGTTATTCTGGCAACAACAGGGATATTGTTTTTTTTGCAGAATTCAACATTGACGAGTGTTTCTGGCTTCTGGTTTACACCGAGAGAAACACCGGATGGTTTCCAGGTATAAAATCTTAACAGTGCAATGTCTGGATTTGCCTTCACTTTTTTCCACATCACACTGTCAAAAGCCATATTCATTGCTGGCGTAACATTTTTTGTAATAACAACAAACCAGTGTTTTTCAGCCATTTTTTTTCAGCGAAAGATAAAGCGAGAACGCTTCAGCTGTTCCAAAAGCATAAATAGAAAAAAGCCTGCCATTAAACTCTTCAGGAGACATCATCATATTCTTCCACGCCTTAATGAATACCTCATTCTGTTTTGCGCCGCCAATTCTTATTCCATTCACAAGTGAAAGAATGGAGACGCCCAGAACTTCTATTAGTGGGGATGCAGGACATGAGGTGTATCTGAATTTTCCTGTTTTTTCATCCCATGTATCAGCGACAAGAAAGTCGCACGCTTTCCTGATACAATCAGGAATTCTTCTGTCTCCGGTAGTTTTATAATAGCGGCTCAAACCGTTTATCAAAATGCTTATGAGAAAACCAGCACTTCCAACATGCTTATTTTTTACGCAATTACAGTGGCCATCAGACAGCTGATAAAGCCATCCGCCGCAGTTGGTATCCTGCTGTGCAATTGCATTATTGACAAGAGTTCTCATGGCTTTCAGGTATTCTGGTTTTTTTATTACATCATATGCAGCACAGAGTGCAATCAGAGGCCATCCGGTTGTTCTTCCGGCATGGGAATGTCCCATAAATGGATATAAATTGTTTTTAACAACATACGAGAGGTAATCAGCAACAGTAATTATTGTTTCTTTGAACCATTCATCGCCTGTAAGAAAATATGCATCACGCAACCCCTCAAGCCAGAGATGTCCCATATTCCATGGGTCAAGACACAGATATGGATTTTTTCTTTTAAGGAGTTTGCTCATAAGCTTTTTTACCTTTTTCCTTGAGTGAAATCCGCCGACATGACCTATTGTATGCTCATGAACACAGCCAGGCATTACATCAAATGGTTTGAATGGTTCTTCATCAAAGGAATGGATCAACTCATTGTTCACAGAATGTATGATATCAACCTCGTCCATATGTCTTGCTGCTCTTTCTCCGGAGACAAAATATCTGATATCACCGGTTCTTATAAACTGGATAAACAATTGCTCAGGAGTGTCATACTCATTGTTTCCCCAGTTGCAGTGTCTTTCACCAAACCAGTCGCCCCAGTTCATTTCGCCATTGTCTCTATTTTTTCTGATACTACCAAGATACACCTCAAACAAGCGGGCGATGAATCTATCATAATCCTGTGACATATCATCGCAGGCAGAAATATTTCCGAATATCCTGGTTGAAATTGACAGTTTTGGTTCTGGCACAGGAATAAAAGCATTTTCTGCAACAGTTTTACAGAGTTCTGTATTTCCTGAACTATCACTCCATATTTCCCATCTTCTTCTCTGTCCTGTTTTCAGCATATAGTTTTTTGCCCTGAACAGATATCCATATTTATACCATGGCTGCATATGATTGAATGTTCCAGCTTTGAATGAGGGGAAAAGACCTAAACTTACTGAGTATTGGTTTGTTTCAATGCTTTTTGGCCATCGCATTGCGAAGTCTTTCATGCATACTGCGATTTTTCCATCGTTGGTGTTTATCCGAAGGCAGCCAGAAAGAGAGATGCTTTTCTTCTGTAATTGCGTATCGGTTTCTACTGAGCAGCTGACATCGTCAAACTGGAGGATTTTCGTTCTTTCAGATACCGGGTATGGAAATATTTCAGGAATAACTGTAAATAATTTTGTTTTTTTCAATGACAGGATTTGCAGATTGAGTTCTCTTACAGGGAAAAATACACCCCTATCAGGATTGATGATAATCATTGGTTCAATCTTTATAAGGCTGCATCCAGCCCATTGTGTTGCTCTCAATCTAAAGTCAAAGGCGCGAATTCCTTTATTATTTTCAAAAGAACCTTCAATTGTAACGACTTTTTTTATCTTTCCATATCTTTTTGTGATTTTATTCTTTTTTGCAGAATATAGGACCCTGTTTTTATCAATAAGGGTAAGACAGAGACAGAATTTGCTGTTAATCTGGAGGAGGTTTTTATCCTCGATTGGAAGCACTTTTATTTCTGCTGAACTTCCTGTAATGTTCTGTTTCAGATTTTTGTGAGATGTGAACTGATACTCTGTTTTTGCTTCTGGCTGAAATTCATCAACAAAATCAATCAGGAGCCACTTTATACTTTTATCCTTCCATTTTGCAATTGGCTTTGCCTGAAATGGAATGTTTTTACCTGACGTGCTGTTTATCAACTGTATGGAGTCCGTGGAAAATATCAGGTTTTCAGGTAAAGGTATACAACCCGAAACACAAGCAACAATCTTTTTTCCTGCTGGATTATTCACATGGAATATGATTTTTTCAGTTTTCATCGCTGGCAGTCAACAGGGATATTTATCATCAGGGATATAAGGTGATTTTATGAACACAAGTTTAATACATTTTTCAGTATCATTTATAATGTTATGGGCTTCACCTGGTTCTGCACGAATTGCATCACCCGGGTTTACCCTTTGTTCTATTTTATCAACAACAACCTTTGGATTTCCTTTGAGAAAAAGGAAATCTTCGACCACTGATCTGTGTCCATGTGCACCCATCTGTTCTCCGGGTTTCAGTACTATAATACCCCATTCGCAGTGAGGTCCTCTGAATATATACTTGGGTCCAGACTCACCTAATCTGAATTTTTCGATTGATTCTGAAGTTTTTTTCATTTGTTTCCCTCCATTCCCTATTTTAATACACAAGCCAGAAAAGAAAAAGCGCCCCTGGCCTGACTCGAACAGGCGGCACGCGGTTTAGGAAACCGCTGCTCTATCCTAACTGAGCTACAGGGGCTTAATTATATGATACCTGAATCAGACTCGAGTTTCAAGGAATTTTCTGGATTTTTTGACAGTAAACTTCTGCCAGAATATTATAACAAAATGAAATTGACTTAATTCTTTTGTCTGATATGGACCATGAAATAAAACAAAAAATAAAAGGTCTTTACTGGGCTATCGCTTCTGAGGTTTTCAATACAGTATTCTGTTATCTGACTGTTTTTGGCTCTATCTTTTTACTTTTTCTTAACAGGCTCAGTATACCTGAAAACCGCATAGGTATCCTTCTATCATTTTTCCCTTTCTGTGGCATCATTGCTCCTTTTATAAGTGGTTATGTTGAGTATCTTGGGACTAAAAAAGTTTTCCTTTTTTGCTGGTTTGCAAGAAAAACTGTTGCTTCTCTTTTGCTTCTTCTTCCAAAGATTATCTATAATTTCGGAAGTGAGGCAGGGATATTCTATGTTACAACAATAATAATGGTTTTTGCTCTTTTAAGGGCAGCAGGAGAAACAGCATATTATCCCTGGGCAAAGGAATTTGTACCTGACAATTTAAGAGGAAAATTTACTGCAATCGGAGGCATAATAACAGGCACAGCAGGCCTTGGTGCTATCTTTTTTGCAAGCAAGATTGTAGGTGAAGGGTCTGGAATAGAAGCCTATATGAAGGTGATATCTGCAGGTTGCGTTTCTGGTTTTATAAGTGTATTTTTTATGAGCCTTGTTCCTGGTGGAAAACCTGTGAGAGGAAAAAAGACAACTTTTGATATTTTCAGGATTTCAGAACCATTCAGAGACAAAAATTTCCATTATTTTCTTTATGCAATAGGTCTTGCATTATTTGGTTTCTCTATGATGGCATTTTTACCGATTTTTCTGAAAGAAAAGCTAAACTTTATTCCAGGAAATGTTATTATCCTTGACAATGCCACAATTGCAGGTTTCATTTTGACAGGATTTTTGTGGGGATATATCGGAGATAGGTTCGGAGGAAGACCTGTTATAATTACAAGTTTGGCCCTTTATTCGATTGTTCCTGCTGGCTGGCTTTTTCTTTTTCGCGATAGTTTTTCAATCTTTCCAGTTGTTCTGTTTCTTTATCTTTTATCAGGACTGAGTCAGCCGGGAAGAACCGTGGGTATTTACAGGATTCTGTATTCAGGCATCATAAAAGATAATAATACTGCTATCTTTTATACCTCGATTTACTATGCGTGGATCGGTTTTATAGGAGGGCTTGCACCACTTTTTGCAGGACATATACTGAAAATTCTTTCGAACTTTCAAATCAAGTTTTCATTTTTTACTTTTGATGCCTACAGTATTCTTTTTTTAATAAACCTGTTTTTTCATTTTGCAGCAATTTTTTTCATCAGGAAGGTCAGAGCAGACAAACAGATAACAACCAGAGAAATGGTTTTCAGCATTGCCAGGAATGTTTTTGAAAGGAAGTAATTTTGTTAACAATTAAACTGATGCAACAAGTGCTGCTGTGAGTGAGAAAGTTATTTCCTAAAATGTCTTTCTGCAAAATTCATATACTGCCACCAGTCAAAAAGTGTTATATCATGCGTACCTGAACGGATATGATAGCCGATATAATCACCGAAGGATTTGTTTGATTCAGGCATCCAGTCAACTTCAAGCCCCTTTTTACCGTAAAGAGAATATACAACGCCAGCGTTTTTTGCTGAAAGAAATTCTCCCTTTGGATCTGCCCAGAGGTCTTCGGTTGCACTTGCAACATATACAGGTCTTGGTGTTATCAATGAAATCAACATATGCTGATCAACTGGCAACTCATTTTCTCTGTTATTAAAATTTTTGAAATTATCACAGAACCAGTGTGGAAATGCAGTATTGATGTGATAAACAGTTTCTCCAAAACACCTTCTGCTCAGTGCAGCACCGCCGCAACCTGAGCTATTGGAGATTACTATTGCAAATCGACGGTCAAGCGCTCCTGCCCACAGAGCAGTTTTTCCCAGTCTTGAATGGCCCACCACAACAACCTTTTTCTCATCTATATCAGGATCTATTTCAAAATAATCCATTATCCGGCTTAAGCCCCAGGCCCATGCTCCTATGGCTCCCCAGTCGTCAGGTTTGAACCCTGCATTTTTTCCATCCGGGTGTAGAAAGGCGCGTATTCCATCCCTGTATCCCTGGTGATGGTCGGGCTCAAGATCTCCATAATACATCGTTGCCACCGCATAACCGGATTCAATTATTTCTCTGACAGGCCATCTGCTTTTTTGGGAAGATCGGCTTTCTTCTGTTGCCTTATTGTTTATAACTCCATGAGCACTGGAAGTAATCCACCTTGTTGAGATTTTTATTTCCTTATCATCACTGATAGTATGATTTCCCTGAAAATTCAGTCCAACAAAAACACCAACAGGTTTTACAACATTATTTGGAACAAAAAGCAATAGTTCAAGCGGGTATTTTTTCTTTTTATACAGTACATTTATGGTTACCTGTTTCATGGTTGCCTTGTCGTCAAACTTGCCTTCATTCCTTGAAAACTCATCAAACTCAAGACTGATATCAATTTCCGGTTGATAACCATAAACATACCTGCAAAAAAGGTCCAGTATTTCCGGTCGTCTTTTTTCTTCCCATGTCTTAATATCTTTTACCTCTGTTCCATCAGAACAGATCAAAATTGGTGGTAAAACATATTCCGGGACCCTGCTTTCATCGTAATTTGCTTTTCTTTCAGCCATGACTGAATTTTACCACAAATTTAATGATAAAATACACTTCAAAGGATTTTCCGATTAAACAAGTGAAAGGAGAAGAGATGAAGGTCAGGGAGATTATTGATTATATAAGAGAGATAGCGCCTTTTAAGGACAATTTTGGTGAAATTCCAGCTGATGACAGAATTGTTTTCGGAGATGAGAACCATGATATTTCCGGAATAGGTGTGACATGGTCTCCGACAATTTTTGTTCTGGAAAAAGCAAAAAAAGAAAAACTGGATCTGGTAATAGCGCATGAGTTTCTATTCTGGGGTTATTCTGAGACCATCTGGTTTAATTCTGAAAAAGATTACATGAAAAAAATGCCGAATCTGTTACGCTCTGAGATTTTGAAAAACAATGATATGGTAGTTTATATGACACATAAAAACTGGGATGCTGCAACCGGATGGGGTATGTGCGATGCTTTTCCACGGATACTGGGTTTTGAGAAAGAAATTAACAGGGCAAGATTCATCAGGGTTCATGAGATTGAACCTGTAAAGGTTAAAGATCTTGCGGAGTCTATAAAAAAAAGGATGGGATTGCCATGCATCAGAGTTGCAGGAGATATGGAAAGAAAGGTGAGCAGAATCGCAACCGCAGTGGGTGGACTGGGCCAGATTTATGGAATTGCAGAGGAACCATACAATCTTGGTGCAGAGGTTGTTGTTTTTGGAGAGGCTGTGGACTATGCAATAAGATGCTGTGTTGAATACGGAATGGTTGCAATTGAAACAAGCCATGTTTTAAGCGAAAATCCTGGTGTGAGAAATCTCGCTGAAAAATTGAAGAAAAGGTTTCCAGAAACAAAAGTGGCTTTTCTTGATGCAGGTTATCCGTTTAATTACACGGGGTGAAAGATGAAAGCAGCAGTTATAGGTTTGAGGATGGGAAAAGCTCATCTTATTGGTTATATGCAGAATGGTGTTGAGGTCGCCGGAATATGCGATACTGATAGCAAACACCTTGAAAATATTCAAAAAGAATTCAATATCTTCTTTGCAACAACAGATTACAGAGAACTTCTCAGCAGAAAGGAGATAGATATTGTTTCAGTGGCAAGCCCTGATTATTTTCACAGACAGCACTGTGTTGATGCGCTTATGGCTGGGAAAAATGTCCTGTGTGAAAAACCGCTGGCATTGAATATTGAAGACTGTGTTGAGATTATAAAAGCGGTCAAGAAATCAGGAAAGAAATTCATGATAGGACAGGTCTGCAGATTTGCTCCTGGATTTGTACTTGCAAAAGAAATCATTGATTCAGGAGAGATAGGAGAACTGTTTTTTGTTGAAAGTGAATATGCCCACGATTACAGGGTTGCGCCCGGAGTTGATAACTGGAGGAAAGATCAGAGAAGGAAACCTTTTATAGGAGGTGGCTGTCATGCTGTGGACCTTTTGAGATGGATTGCAGGAGATCCTGTTGAGGTTTTTGCTTATTCAAACCATAAGTGTCTTGTTGACTGGCCAGTTGATGATGCAACGATTGCCATATACAGATTTGAAAATGGCCTGATGGGAAAGGTTTTTTGCTCAATCGGATGTATAAGACCATATACCATGAGAAGCGTTTTTTACGGAACAAAGGGTACAATAATATCTGACAACACTTCTGACCATATTCTTCTATGTTCAACAAGATTTTTCAAAACCAGGGCAAACTATGATTTTGCAGAAATTCCTGTAAATATTGCTCATCATAATATCACGGGTGAAATAAAGCATTTTGTTGATTGCCTTAAGAATAACAGAATCATTGAAACAGATGCGCTGGAAGGAGCTAAAACTGTTGCCACCTGTCTTGGAGCAGTTATTTCTGCTGAAGAAAAAAGAAAAATTGATATCAGAAAAGAACTTTTCCGCATGTTTAACGATTTATGATGTTTTTCCAATAATCCAGACAGGGCTGGCCCAGGCAACCTCTTTATCTGTTTGAATTGCCCTGATATAGTAAAATGCAAAGGGTTGTTTTGAGTGGACCGTCGGTTTCAAAAGTATGCTTTTTACTGGTGCGCTGTCATACCAGTCTAAACTCAAATCAAGGCATTTCTTTCTTATGGTTTTGACAATTTCTCCATTTCGTATTATCTCGATTCTGTCGAGCATTTCTGTACCATGAAAAATGATTTGAAAATTTCTTTTTTCAGCATCTTTAATATTGATATCAGAACCCAGAGGTTTATTATTGACAGAATAATAAAGAAAAATTCTTGCTCCTGTTGTTGCTATTGTTCTTCTATTCCAGAGAGCATTCCAGATATCATTTCTTGTTAATTTCTTTGCAAAAACTCCTGTCAGACCATCCTTATAATTGGCATTACCCTGCGGAAAGTCTGTTCCAGCATGCGAGATATGGTCGTCGCCACCCCCTGTGAAACCCACCCGCCAGCCCGAAAGCAGACCATTTATCACATACCCCTTTTCAAACGGTTCCCACCTGTTTTCAAATTCAGGAATGGGATTTCCCATTTCAGCAGGACATTCATAGCTTCCCCTGAACTGATAAATTTCAACAAGCCGTTCTTTTTCAGGATCATGATCTTTCCAGTCGCAGAAGTTACCACCATGCGCGGTATGGTGGGGTATCACAATGGCTTTTTCTTTTTTCAGTGCGTGAAAAAGAGAAACAGGATTCGGGAAATGTCCATTATCAGATCTGTACATTGGCCTGTCATCATAGTAGTAATAAATATTTCTATCACCATCTCCATTCTTTCTCCACTTTGCCCATTCATAGCCCAAAAATGTTACGAAACTTCCCGGCTTATTCCACTTTCTCACGGTTTTACATGTCTTTTTCCACATGGATTCAGTTGTTTCCCATGTGTGGTCATGGTCAGCCGGTGCGCCGAAATCAAGTCGCGCTTCATTTTTCAACTGATGAAAATAATAATCAATTGTTCCATATCCGTCCGATATTTCTGTATGACCGTGAATCATTCCCCAGTAAAGATTGAATTTTTCTTTATCGCTGCAGAGTATGGGATTTGATGTAAACCTTCTATTTCCACACTTTATTTCCAACCTGTGAACTCCTTGATTTTTCAGTTCTGTTTCAAACATTATACAGGTTGAATTTTTCACACTTCTAATTTTCCCATGCAGTTTTACACTTCCGGAAAAGATCTCTATCTTTTTATTCAGGATTTCTGAAGACAGATTATGAAATTTATCTTCCGGTCTTATCATAATAAAAAATTTTTTTTCAGGTAAAACATTTGAGGGCGCATGGATTTTTAGATGATGAATGTTTCCGCCAAGAATATGTAAAAGGTTGGTCGCCAGTATATTTTTCTGGGTTTCTTCATTCCAGACTTTTTCAGGTTTCTGGGGTCCTGATGGAGCGGTCAGGTTGGATTCATAAAGAATAAAAAATTTGTTCAGAAGTCTATATGATGGCGGGCAAACATTTTTCATAAATACAAAAATGCAATCACCAGTTTTTATTCCTGTTTCAGGGGAAAATATTGTTATGGTACCAGGGGGATTGTTTTTCTGTGAAACTTTCAGGTGAATATTTCTGTATAACACATAAATGAAACCATCCTTTTTACTATCATCGGTCTGAATATTCAGCATTTCGCCCTTGTTATTTCTGCCACCAAAGATTTGAAGTTTTATTGGATCGAACGGATTTAGATTCACAGGAATCTGAAAGGTTAATTTGATGGAGGTTTTTTTTCCAGCAAAAACAATTTCTGGTTCTGCTGTTTTAAGGTTGGAATTTACCGGTATTCTGATCGGTCTGACAAATTCAGGAACAAAAATTTTTCTTTTCATAATAATCCAATAATACCTTATTTCAGTGCGGAGTTCAATTTTTGACAGGGAGACCTGAAATGTGTATAATCTTGGCAAAACATATTCTTAAATTCGGTATTTTTTTTGATTGAACGGAGGAAAAATGAAAATTCAGAAAACACCTGTTCCCGATTGCAGAACAAAGATTGAGAAGAAATTTTATCTTGTGGATGCAACAGGTAAAACCCTTGGCAGGCTCGCATCAAATATAGCTAAAATCCTACTTGGAAAACACAAAAGCTGCTGGGTTCCATATGCTGATACAGGAGATTTTGTTATTGTAATCAACGCTGAAAAGATAAAGGTCACAGGCAGGAAAATTACAGATAAAGTTTATTACAGGCATTCAGGATATCTTGGCGGATTGAAAAAAGAAACATATGCATCTCTGATGAAGAAAAGTCCTGAAACTGTAATTGAACACGCTGTAAAGGGAATGCTGCCTCACAACCGTCTCGGAAGGCAATTACTCAAAAAATTGAAGGTTTATCGTGGTTCTGATCATCCTCACCAGGCGCAGAAACCTGTTGTTCTTGAAATAGAATGAATTTTTTGGAAAGGGGGGATCCATGCCAAAGATCCATATTGTTGATGTAACAAACAGGGATGGTGTACAAACAGCGCGGTTAGGTCTTGCAAAGCTTGAGAAAACATTGATTAACATTTACCTGAATCAGATGGGAATTTTTCAGAGCGAGGCTGGATTTCCCGTTACAAAACATGAAACAAACTATCTGAATGCTAATCTGTTGCTTGTGAAAAAGGGTGTGCTTTCGCCAATACGAATATCCGGATGGTTAAGGGCAATTACCGAAGATGTGGTTGAAGCTTTCAAAAATGTCAAGGATCTTGAACATGTGAATCTTTCAATTTCGACATCCCAGCAGATGATACTTGGAAAATTCCAGGGAAAAAGAGACTTTTCAGGGGTTATTAAAGACATGACATCTGCGGTGGATGAAGCAAAAGCGCTCGGTGCAAAGACAGTCGGAGTAAATGCAGAAGATGCATCAAGGACAGAAATGAGTCAGCTGGTGGAATTTTCGCTTGCTGCAAAAGAACATGGTGCGGCAAGAATCAGGTATTGCGATACACTTGGCTATGACACACCATTTACAATATACGAGAGAATTTACGAACTGACATCAAAAACAAAGATGCCTGTTGAACTGCACTGTCACAATGACCTTGGAATGGCGGTTGCGTGTTCGGTTGCAGGCGCAAAGGCTGCAATAGATGCGGGTGTCGACGCTTACATAAACACCACTATAAATGGAATGGGAGAAAGGGCGGGAAACGCAGACCTGATTTCAGTTTTACTTGCCTGCAAATATGGAGCGGGAATGGCTGGAAAATACCAGCTTGATGACAGGATCAATCTTTCGATGTCCTGGAAAATATCTCATTATGCCTCTTATGCTTTCAGGGTTCCGATACCGATAAACCAGGTCGGTGTTGGCGTCAATGCATTCGCTCACTCATCAGGGATTCATGTGGACGGAGCGTTAAAGGATAAGAGAAATTATGAGCTTTATGATTTTGAAGAACTTGGAAGAGGGGAACCAGAGCTTATTGAAACCGGAAGAATGATTATTCTGGGTGAATACAGCGGAATAAAGGGTCTCAGGAATATTTATGGAAAGCTTGAGGTTGAGTTCAAGGATGAAGATGAAGCAAGAAAGATTCTCGAACTTGCAAGATATGCAAATGTGCATACCCAGAAACCTCTGACAGATGATGAATTGCTTTTTATTGCGCGGCACCCGGAAGAAGCCAGACTTTTGATGACTGTAACTCCCTGAATTAACGGAAAAAGAAAATGGGACAAACAATAGCAGAAAAAATTCTGTCAGCGCATGCTGAAAAAAAAGTTTCAGCCGGAGAAATATGCATTGCTAAGGTTGATTTTCTTATGGCTCAGGATGGAACAGCGCCACTTGTAATAAAAGCCTTTGAGGAACTTGGAGGAGACAGGGTTTTTAATACCGAAAAAATCTGTTTTGTTTTTGACCACAGTGCACCGAGTCCGAATATGGGTGTTTCTTCGCTTCACAAACTGATGAGGGATTTTGTAAAGAAATACGGCATAAAAAAGATGGAAATAGGCGAAGGTGTGTGCCATGTTTTAATGCCAGAAAAGGGTTTTTTAAGACCCGGACAGCTTGTTCTTGGTGCAGATAGCCATACACCAACATATGGTGCGCTGAACCTTATGTCCTGTGGAGTGGGTTCCACAGACCTTGCCATAACAATGCTTACAGGAAAGCAGTGGTTCAGGGTTCCTTACAGTACAAAGGTTGTATTTTCTGGCAGATTGAAAAAAGGTATTTTTGCAAAAGATATGGGGCTTTTTATGGTAAAAACCCTTACCGCGAGAGGCGCAGTTTATCAGAGTGTTGAAATAACAGGTGAAACAATAAATAACCTTTCAATGGATGGTAGATTTACCATAGCAAATCTTGTTACAGAGATTGGCGGTAAAAATTGTGTTATGGGGTATGATGAAAAGACAGAACAGTATTTAAAGGGTTTTCTGGAGAAAGGAGAAAAAATAAACCCTGTTAGCGCAGATAGAGATGCCAGTTATACAAATACAGTTGAACTGGATGCAAGTAAACTTGAACCCCTTATTGCAAAGCCCCATACGGTTGATAATGTTTGTACCGTTGAAGAGATTAAAGGCACAAAAATAAATCAAGCTTTTATTGGTACCTGTACCAATGGCAGGCTTGAAGATCTTGCCATTGCAGCAAAAATTTTGAAGGGAAGAAAGGTTCATGGTGATGTAAGAACAATTATTACTCCAGGTTCGCGGAAGATTTACCTGGAGGCGATGGAGAAGGGATACATAAAAGTTTTCATGGAAAGTGGTTGCTGCGTTACAAATCCTGGTTGTGGCCCCTGTGTTGGCACACATCAGGGTATACCTGCAAATGGAGAAGTGGTTATCTCAACAGCAAATCGTAATTTTAAAGGTAGAATGGGTAATCCGGAAGCATTCATTTATCTCGCTTCACCTGCGACTGTGGCGGCTTCAGCCATAAAAGGCGAAATTTCTGATCCGAGAGAATTTTTATAAAATGGACCTGACACTTCTGAGTTTGCATCAGATGAGGCAGTTGCTTGAGAAACGCGAAATATCATCAGTGGAACTTATCAGAAGTCATCTTGAATCAATAGAAAAAAAAAATAAAACCCTCAATGTTTTTATAAACATCAATGAAAGATGTCTGGAAGAAGCAAAAAAGAGTGATCTGAAATATTCTAAAGGTGAGTATGGAAAGCTTGAAGGAATACCGGTTGCCATAAAAGATAATATCTGCACAGTTGACCAGCCCACAACATGTGCCTCAAGAATTCTAAAAGGATACATGAGTCCTTTTGATGCCCATGTTATTGAAAGGTTAAGGCAGGAAGGTGCAATCCTCATCGGTAAGACCAATATGGATGAATTTGCGTTTGGTTCTTCCACAGAAAATTCTGCGTTCGGTCCAACTCTCAATCCCTTTGATACACAGAGGGTTTCAGGTGGTTCCAGTGGTGGTTCAGCCGCTGCGGTGGCATCACATATGGCACCGGGTGCGCTCGGTTCAGATACAGGTGGTTCAATAAGGCAACCTGCCAGTTTCTGTGGTGTAGTTGGGCTCAAGCCGTCCTATGGAAGAGTTTCAAGATATGGACTGGTGGCTTTTGGTTCTTCGCTTGATCAGATAGGTCCTTTTACAAGAAATGTCATGGATGCAAGTTTTATCCTGAAAGTGATAGCCGGATATGATGAAAGAGATTCAACCTGCTGCAATTACACTGTTTTTGAATACGATAAAGAACTTGAAAAACCAATAAATAAAAAGGAAATACGGATAGGCGTCCCTGAAGAATATTTTGGACATGGTCTTTCAGAAGAAATCAGAGAAAGAATTAACAGTATTCTTAATACCCTTGCAGAAGAAGGGTTTCACGTTGAAAAGATAAGCCTTCCGCATACTCATTATGGGATAGCAACCTATTATATTATTTCAACCGCAGAAGCCAGTACAAATCTGGCAAGATTTGATGGCGTTAAATTTGGATACAGAAGCGAAAATTCAAAAACAATTTTTGACCTTTACACAAATTCAAGAGGAGAAGGTTTTGGCACAGAAGCCAAAAGGCGGATTATGCTTGGAACTTTTGTGCTTTCATCCGGATATTATGAGGCTTATTACCTGAAGGCTCAGAAAGTACGTGCACTTATTATGAATGATTTTGAAAATGCATTCAAATCTGTTGATTTTATTATCACTCCCACAACACCTGAGACAGCCTTCAGACTTGGTGAAAAAGCCCTTAACCCACTTACAATGTATCTTTCTGATGTCTTCACGGTTAATGCAAATCTTGCCGGAATTCCCAGTATAAACTTGCCAATCGGTTTTTCTTCTGGTAAACTTCCAATGGGAATGCAGATTCTTTCGCCGGCATTCAGAGAAGAAGGTTTACTTCGCTTTGCTTATTATATTGAACATATTCTTACAAAGGAGTGAATGTGGAACGGGTATTTACTCTTCGTTCTTTTTTGACCGGGCTGATACTTTCGATATTCATCGCTTTTTATGACCATGTGTCAGTTGATATCAATAACGGTTCATATCTTGCAATTGACCATATGCCTGTAGCTGCAATCACACTGTTTTTCTTTCTTGTTTTCTTTGTCAACACTCTTCTGAAAAGGATAAAACAGAAACTTGCCTTCAGACCAGGAGAACTTCTTCTGGTATACTGTATGATGCTTGTGGCATGTTCTGTGACTGAAATGGGACTTGGAAGTCAGATTCTTCCCATGATTTCAGCGCCGACCTATTATGCGAACCCGCAGAATGAATGGTTAAATCTGGTTGTCCCGCATTTACGCAAAGAACTCATAGTGACAGACCCGGATGCGGTTACCTATTTTTTTGAGGGTCTTCCCAGAGGAATGTCCATTCCATGGGGTGTATGGATTAAACCACTTTCTCTCTGGATTCCTTTCCTTCTCATTTTTTATTTCTGCACAATATGCATCGTTGTTATGTTAAGAAAACAGTGGATGGAAAGAGAGAAACTTGTGTATCCTCTTACCATTTTGCCTCTGGAAATGGTTAAGGAGCAGGATACTCAGGGAAAAAAAACCTCCTATCTTCCAGGGTTTTTTAAAAATCCTGTGATGTGGCTTGGTTTTGGTATTGCTTTTCTGGTTGGTACTTTGATAGCTCTTCATGCCTACAATGAGATGATTCCTGCACCGGCCCTTCAACAGCAGATACCTGTTTTCAGAGGCACCCAGAACCTGATTTTTCGGGTGAGTTTCCCTGTTATTGGGTTTGTGTATTTGGCAAACCTTGAGGTGAGTTTTTCTCTCTGGTTTTTCAGTTTGATTTTTCAGATTATTAAAGGAGTTTTCAATATCACAGGGATTTCAAGCACTGAAAACATTGGTATATATGGCTGTACAGGATATGCAATCTTTGCCCACCTCGGGACAGGTGCAATGATTGCAATGGTTGCATACAGTCTTTACATTGCTCGCAGTCACTTCAGGGATATCTGGCGCTGCGCAATCGGTAAAATTAAAATAGACGACTCAGGAGAAATTCTTCCGTATAAAGTTGCTTTCTGGGGATTTATTATTGGTTCATTGTTTGTTCTTGGGTGGCTTGTTTATTCTGGTCTGAGTATCACCATAGGGCTTGTTTTCTATATTTTTGCCCTTATCATATTTTTGGTTCTTACCAGAATTGTCTGTGAGGCTGGAATTCCAACGCTTGTCGCCACGATTATATCATCCTCCATCATCATCTCCATGTGGGGAAGTAAACATATTCCTGTTTCAGTTCTTGTTGCCCTTGCCCTTACCTATGTTTACAGTGCAGATTTAAGGACGTTTCCGATGGCAGCAAGCAGTATGTCATTAAAGGTTATGGACAGATTCAGCAGGGTGAAAAGATATCTTTTCTGGGCGATTATGGCAGCTATATTTGTAAATATTATTGCCACCCTTTACTTCATGTTAAAGATTTCCTATCAGCATGGTGGGATCAATCTGAACAGCTGGTTTTTCAGAGGTTCACCCAATGCAGCATATGATTATGTGGCAGATTTGATAAAAAATCCCACTGATTCAAACAAAATTGGATGGTTATGCCGCGGAATAGGACTTTTTGTTATGACTGGCCTTATGTTTATGAGGCAACAATTTCTGTGGTGGCCACTCCATCCCATCGGATTTGTGATAGGTCCGGTCTGGCTGATGGATTCGTTGTGGTTTTCCATATTTATTGCCTGGTTGATCAAGAAGATTCTTCTCAAGTACGGTGGAGCAAAAGCATATGAAAAGAGCAGGTACTTTTTCCTCGGTATGCCTCTGGGATTTTACACATGCGCCGGCATCTGGGTCTTAATTGATTTTATTGCAAATAAACATGGAAACATCGTTTTCTGGATTTAGTTTAAGAAAATGTTTGGCTTATTGAAACTGCAACATCTCGAAAGATTTCTGATCAAAGTTCCCGAAATCAAGATTCTGGTACTCGGTGACCTTATACTCGACCATTTTGTGATGGGTCAGGTGAAAAGGATTTCTCCAGAAGCACCTGTGCCTGTTCTTGAGGTTAAAAAAGAAATATATAGATGCGGAGGCGCGGGAAACGTTTGTTTTAACATTAAAGGACTTGGCGGAAATGTGACAGTTGCGAGTATTGTTGGAGAAGATACTAATGGTGCGCTTCTGAAGAATATGCTGGAAGAAAATCGTATAGACACCTTCCTTATTGCAAGGAAGGATTTTCCGACAAGCATTAAAACAAGGGTAATCGCTGGTGCGCAGCAGATGATAAGGGTGGATAAAGAGCGGGTTGAAAAACTTTCACAGGACGAGATTTCCATTCTTCAGGAATTTCTTACCAGAGAAATCAGAAAGTTTCATGCTGTGATTATTTCTGATTATGGAAAAGGAATGATTGTTCCTTCTCTTATTTCACACTGCGTTCACGTGTGTCACCAGCATAAAAAAATCATAACTGTCGATCCAAAAATCAATCATTTTTCCTATTATAAGAACGTTGATTGTTTAACCCCAAACCTGATGGAGGCAATTGCTGGAATGCATCTTCCAGAGCCTTCCACACCAGATGAGATTGTTGCTCTTGGCAAAAAGATAATGAAGAAACTATCTGCCCGGACACTTGTTATCACGCGTGGTAAGGATGGAATGACAATTTTTACCGACTCAAATGTTATCCACCAACCTGCAATAAGTAAGGAGGTTTTTGATGTAACAGGAGCAGGAGACACTGTAATTGCGGTTTTGACTCTTGCGCTTGCCTGTGGTTTTGATGTTTTGAAGGCGTCCATATTTGCAAATCTTGCCGCGGGTGTTGTTGTTCAAAAACTCGGTACAGCAAATGTTTCTCCAGAAGAATTAAGACATGTATTCAACAGCTGTGAAGTTCAAAAGGTGATCTGATGAATAATGTTATAGGTGTAATTCCTGCCAGATATGATTCAGAGAGGTTTCCTGGCAAAGTTCTCCAGAAGATAGGAAAACTTACAATTCTTGAAAGTGTGTATCAACACGCAAAAAATGCAAAAACTCTTGACAGGCTTATCATTGCGACAGATAGTGAAATAATAGAAAAGGAAGCGAGAAAATTTGGCGCGGAGGTGTTTCTTACATCTTCAAATCCCAGGTGCGGAAGCGAGAGGGTGGCTGAAATTGCCGAAAAGATTGCAGGAAAGATTTTTGTTAATATTCAGGCAGATGAACCGTTTGTTCCTGACCAGGCTATTGATATGCCTGTTCTTGAGATGAAGAAAAACAGAAGTATCATCTGTTCAACTCCAGCGACACGGATAAAAACAGAAGACGATCTTTATAATCCTAATATAACAAAGGTTGTGATGGACATAAATGGTTTTGCTCTGTTTTTTTCAGGAAGTTTGCTTCCTTTTCCAAGGGTTTACTTCCTTAAGGAACAACCATTTTTTGGAAAGGTGGAGTTTTTAAAACACATTGGTGTTTATGCTTTCAGAAGAAGATTTCTGTTGAAATTCAAGCGACTTCCTTCAGGACCTCTGGAAAAGTTCGAACAGCTGGAACAGCTCAGAATTCTTGAGAATGGCTACAGGATAAAGGTTGTCGTTATTTCAAAGAACTCAATTTCCATTGATACCGTGAAAGACCTGAACAAACTGAGGGTGGTCGGACATGGCTAAACTTATTTTTATCACAGGCGGGGTGGTGTCTTCTCTGGGCAAGGGAATAGCAAGTGCTTCCATAGGTGCTTTGATGGAAAGCCATGGATACAGAATATCCCTTATGAAACTTGATCCTTACATAAATGTTGATCCCGGAACGATGAATCCATTTCAGCATGGAGAGGTGTATGTTACAGAAGATGGAGCAGAAACAGACCTTGATCTGGGTCATTACGAAAGATTCACAAACGCAAGGATGACAAGAGCCAATAATACAACAAGTGGCCAGATATATTTTTCAGTAATTCAGAAGGAAAGAGAAGGTAAATACCTCGGAAAAACCATACAGGTTGTTCCCCATATCACTGATGAAATAAAAAGTCGCATTATGGCGCTTACAAGAAAAGTTGATATTTTAATATGTGAGATTGGCGGAACCGTTGGAGATATAGAAAGCCTGCCTTTTCTTGAGGCAATCAGACAGATCAGGTTTGAGCATAATACAGAGGATACTGTTTTTATTCATCTGACCCTTGTTCCTTTTATAAAGGCTGCGGGTGAACTCAAAACAAAACCAACCCAGCATTCAGTGGCAAACCTGCGGGAAATAGGAATTCAACCGCAGATTCTTCTTTGCAGAACAGAAAAACCATTATCCACAGAGATGAAGGAAAAAGTTGCTCTTTTCTGCAATGTAAGGAAACAGGCGGTCATAGAAGCAATTGACACACCATTTATCTATGAAATTCCTCTCATCTACCACAAGCAGAACCTTGACAGAATTATACTTGAACATCTCAATTTGCCCTGTCATCCCCATTCTGCTCTTGAGAAATGGTATAGCATTGTAAATATTCTGCATTCAGCACAGGAGAAAGTCAATATCGGTGTTGTTGGTAAATACATTAAATTACAGGATTCTTACAAATCAATTTATGAGGCACTTGTTCATGGTGGCATTGCGAACAGATGCAGGGTTGAATTTTCCAGGATTGATTCAGAACAGATAGAGAAGGAAGGAGCGGAAAAATTCCTGAAGGATGTTGATGGAGTTATACTTCCAGGCGGATTTGGTATCCGTGGTGTTGAGGGAATGATAAGTGCGATAAGGTATTGCAGAGAAAGGAAAATACCTTTTCTTGGAATCTGCCTGGGGCTTCAATGCGCCATAATTGAATTTGCAAGAAACGTCTGCGGTCTGTGCAAAGCAAACAGTACAGAATTTGAACCGGAAACAGCTGACCCGGTAATATGTCTGCTTGATGAACAGAAAAATATCACAACGCTTGGTGGAACAATGAGACTGGGTTGTTATCCCTGCATAATTGAACCGAAGTCAACCGCATATAGGTCCTACAGGAAAAAAAAGATATTTGAACGACACAGACACAGATGGGAGTTCAATCTAAAGTATTATGAAATTATGAAAAAGCATGGCATGAAATTTTCGGGATATTCACCTGATAAAAAACTTGTTGAGATTATTGAACTTGAAGATCATCCATTTTTCATTGCCACTCAGTTTCATCCCGAATTCCAGTCAAAACCATTTGATTGTCATCCTCTTTTTTCATCACTTATTCTGGCATCTTTAAAACGCAGGATCAAGGGATGATTTTTCAGCAATTTGCATTTTAAGTAAAAATCATTTATAATTGATTTCCAACAAAAATACCCCTTCTCAAACTCTCAAACGGCACAGGGAGAATTTTATGTCAACACCGCTTGAAAAATGGGTGGAACAGCAGGCAAATCTGGCCAGGCCGGATAGAATCTACTGGTGTGATGGTAGTGAGGAAGAGGCAAGAAGAATCATGCAGATAGGCATGGAACAGGAAAAGATTGAAGGAAGACCTGTTTTTTATTCACTCAATCAGATTAAATGGCCTGATTCATATCTGCACAGAAGTCATCCAACAGACGTTGCGAGAACCGAACACCTTACATATGTATGTCATCCTGATAAAGAAACAGCGGGTCCAAATAATAACTGGATGGACCCTTTTGAGGCAAAAAAACTTTTGACCCGGCTTTTTGATGGTTGCATGCGTGGAAGAACTATGTATGTTCTTCCTTATATGATGGGTCATCCTGACAGCCCTTATGCAAAGGCTTGCGTTCAACTGACCGATATCTCATATGTTGCTGTAAGTATGCGCATCATGACAAGGATGAGCAAAAAGGTGATAGAAAAAATAGGAAACAGTGATGATTTTGTAAAAGGGCTTCATTCAGTGGGTGATTTTGATCCGCAGAAAAGATTTATCATGCATTTTCCTGATGAAAATTCAGTATGGAGTATTGGATCCGGTTATGGAGGGAATGCGCTTCTGGGTAAAAAATGTTTTTCTCTCAGGATTGCTTCGTGGCTCGGTTATAAACAGGGGTGGCTGGCAGAACACATGGTCATTATGGGTATTGAAGACCCTGAGGGAAACATTACATATGTTACTGCTGCAATGCCCTCTGCCTGCGGAAAAACAAATCTTGCCATGATGGAATCTGCGCTTCCGGGTTATAAAATATGGACAATTGGAGATGATATCGCATGGTTTCATATAGGCGATGACGGCAGACTTTACGCAATCAATCCTGAAATAGGGTTTTTCGGGGTTGCTTCCGGAACTTCGTTCAAAACCAATCCGAACATGATGAAGACATTGAAAGCCAGCAATTTCTATCCGAAGCTTTTTACAAATACGGCTCTTAATATTGACACAAATGAACCATGGTGGGAAGGATTGGATGAGCAGGCAGGAAAGAATATGGAAGACTGGCAGGGAAATAGATGGAACCCGGCAAGCTGCACAACTGCTGCGCATCCCAATTCAAGGTTTACAGTTTCAATATATAATACACCAAATCTTTCAAAGGAATTTGATAATCCTGCGGGGGTTCCTATATCAGCAATTATCTTTGGTGGAAGAAGAACGAAACTTATTCCACTTGTGACAGAAGCATTTTCATGGGAACATGGTGTATTTATGGGTGCAAGAAGTGGTTCGGAAACAACCGCCGCAGCTGTTCACAAGGTTGGTGTTCTGAGAAGGGATCCAATGGCGATGCTTCCTTTCTGCGGTTATAACATGGCAGGTTATTTCAATCACTGGCTTTCTATGGGAAAAAGGATGAAAAATCCTCCAAAGATTTTTTCGGTTAACTGGTTCAGGACAGATGAAAATGGTAAATTTATCTGGCCTGGTTTTGGAGAGAACATAAGGGTTTTGAAGTGGATTATTGACAGGGTGAATAACAGGGTTGCTGGAAGAGAAACCCCAATAGGAATAGTGCCACATTCAAAGGAGATTGAGAAAACCGGGATAGAGCATATTTCAGATGAAAAGCTGGAAAGTATTTTGAAGGTTGATACCAGTGAATGGAAGGAAGAACTTGAAGATGTGAAGAAATTTCTCCAATCATTTGGTAATAGAATCCCATCTGAAATATGGAAAGAGTACGAAAAATTAAACCGGCAGGTTTCAAAAGATTAATTGATAAAGTGCAGCCTGCCGGTTTTTTTATCTGTGTCAGATTACTGAATATCCTCAAGCAGATTTATCAAATCATCCTCATGCTCAATCTCATCCTTGAGGATTGACAGAACCATATAATAAGTCACAGGGTCTTTATCTTTTAATTTCTCAGCAATTTTCTGATAAACTTCAATTGCGCACTGTTCGCCTTTTATATTCTGTTTAAGGATTGGTATTACTGCGGAATCTTCAGGCGCATCATATCCGCAATTGGTAAGTTTATACCAGTCTTCCGGTTTGAGAACAGGTGTTCCGCCGAGCTGAATAATTCTATCAGCAAGCATATCAGCATGTTTGAGTTCGTCCGATGCATGTTCACCAAGTTCTTTGGCTGCTTCTTCTCTGGATTTTCCCTTTACCACCTTTTCCCCGAGCCAGTACTGATAATAAGCCAGCCATTCATCAGAAAGAGCTTTGTTAAGCTCCTCTATTATCTCTTCGATATTGCCCTTGATAATTTTAATACCCTTTCTTTCCATATCATTGCTTCTTTTTTATGAAATTTTTCTTATTCTCTTTTTCCCAGTTTTCTATCAAGCATAATCAGAGCAGGGCCTTCTCCCTTTATCATTTTAAGTGTTTCAAGAATCTGAGACGCTGTTTTTTCCTCCTCAACCTGTTCATTAACAAACCACTGGAGCATAATGATAGCGGCATTATCGCCTGCCTTCTGCGCAAGATTAACAAGGTTGTTTATCATCGCTGTAACCTTTTTTTCGTGCTCAAGTGTTTTTTCAAAAATATCTGTGGCAGAGGAAAAACCGGATGTTGGTTTGTCAATCTCTAAAAGTTCTATTTTTGCTCCAACATCGACCATGAAATCAAAAAATTTCATTGCATGTCCGATCTCTTCTTTTGCCTGTACTCTCATCCATTTTGCTATGCCAGGAAGATTTTTTTCCTCGCAATAAGCCGACATACTCAGATAAAGATAAGCAGAATAAAGCTCATTTTTTATCTGCTCATTCATCGCATTCTGCAAATTCTTTTCCATGTTTCCTTCCTTTTAGGCACCAAACTTTTCAAGTTTCAATGCGTTAGCAAGGAGCAAATACATAATACTTGTTGCCTGAATTGTTCCGAGTATCCCCTTTGCACACGCCCTTTCAGTTAACCTGTCAACATCATCCGATAATGAATTTTTTGATACTATCACCAGTGGCACCGGATGCCAGGAATGACCTTTAAGGAGACACGGTGTTGAATGGTCTCCTGTTATGCACATAACCTCAAATTTTAGATGTTTTATTGCAGAAATTTTTTCATCAAACTCTTCTATTGCGGCAATTTTCTTCTTAAAATCTCCATCCTCTCCTGCGCTATCAGTTTTTTTGTAATGAAGATAGAAGAAATCATAATCACTGTAAAGATCTTTCAGGGCTTGAATCTGATCGTCTATCGTTTCAAGACCATCTATAACTTCCATTCCAACAAGTTTTGCAAGACCTTTGTACATTGGATAACCTGCGATGCATGCCGGTTTCAGAAGATATCTTTTTTCAAATGGTTCAATATCAGGAATTCCCGAAAAACCCCTTAATAAAATAGTCTTTGCATTTGTATCCATACCGGGTAATATTTCTTCAACCCGCTCAACAAACTCATTCAATACTTCAGCTGTATAGACAGCTTCTTCTTTGAGAGGTATAATTTTTTTCAGGGGCAACCCTTCTTTTTGTGGGTCATTTTCACTCACATATGGAGAAAGGTTATCTCCTTTCAAAAGAATCGCAAGTCTGTGTTCTTTTACCGTTCGGATTATAATTTCAGTGTTCTTTATATTTTCTATGGTTCCCTGCAATTTCTCAACAATTTTTCTGTTTTCCTCGGTGGGCAGTCTTTTTGCCCTTCTATCAATAACAGTTCGATTTTTATCTATGGTTGCGAAATTTCCCCTTATCGCAATATCCTGTTTTTTCATCTCCATGCCTATCCCAAGAACCTCCAGAACTCCTCTTCCAATCTGATGTTCAATCGGGTCATAGCCGAAAAGAGATAAATGGGCGGGACCACTTCCTGGAGTTATGCCAGGAAGCACAGGGATTGAGAGACCGCACATACCGGCTTTCGCAAAAGAATCAAGGTTTGGTTTTACCGCGGTTTCAAGCTCGGTTTTTCCTGTTTCTGGATCCGGAAGCCCTCCCAGACCATCCATTACAACAAGAAGTATCTTGTTCTCGTTCTTTTTTACAATGCCGTTCAGTATTTTTTCGATCTTCATCCAGCAAAGCTCCTTCTGGTTTGAAAATTATCTTAATTTAAGGTACTATAAAATAGAGAAAATGTCAAAAATTATGGTTTTGGATGATCGGTTCCTGTTATGTCATTTAACAGGGAATAGCCGGTTGAAAATATGCTCTTTATAGTGGCAACTCCCATAGGGAATCTTGAAGATATAACAATCAGGGCATTGAATGTTCTGAAGGATGTTGATTTTGTTGTATCAGAGGATACAAGGGAAACAAGGAAATTGCTCACCCACTTTCAGATTCAGAAACCACTGATAAGTTATTACAGGGGATGTGAAAAAACCAGATCCTTTGAGATAGTCAGGTTACTGAAAGAGGGGAAAAAAGTAGCGCTTGTATGCGACAGGGGGACTCCCGGTATTTCTGATCCCGTACATTATGTTGTAAGAATGTGTCAGGATCAGGGAATTAGTGTGGTACCTGTACCAGGACCTTCTTCTCTGACAGCCGCTCTGTCGGTCAGCGGTTTTCCTGTTGACAGGTTCTGTTTTTACGGTTTTATACCGAGAAAGAAGAAAGAAAAGATTGAATTCTTCAGCAGCCTGAGAGACAGGGAAGGTGTTTTTGTTTTTTTTGAATCAGTACACAGGTTTCTTGATACAATGGAGATACTCAATCAGATCTTTCCTGAAAGAAGGCTTGTGGTTTGCAGGGAACTGACCAAGAAGTTTGAACAGATAATAGCGGGAACTGTAAGTCAACTTTATGATAGGTTTATTCATAACACTGTAAAAGGTGAATTCGTTCTTATCCTCGGAGGCAAACAATGTTGATGAAATGGTTCAGAAAGAGAAGGAATTTCAGGATGGTTATGATAGTTACTGCTGCACTGGTAATACCTGGTTTTGTTATCTGGGGTGTCAGTATTTCAGGGTCTGATCGCAGGTATCTTGTTGCAAGGATAAACAATGAACCGATCTACCAGCACGAGTTTTACAGAATACTTGAAGAAACAAGACAGCAGTACAGGGATATTCTTAAGGAAAACTATTCAAAACTCATAAATGAAACAGAACTTGAAAAAATGGTTCTCAACAGAATGATTCAGGAGAAATTTCTTGACCAGCTCTGCAGAAAACATCGAATAAGAGTAAGGTCATCAGAAATAATGGAAGTTATAAAGGCAGAACCTGCTTTCAAAAATGAAAAGGGCCAGTTTGACGAGGCGAAATTTAAGGCATATTTTTCAAGGATTTCTCCTGAGAAAACTAAAGAAATAGAGGATCAGATAAAAGCCAGTATAAGATATCAGAAACTTAAACAGGAGGTTCTTTCAGAAACAACCATAGTTGTGAGCGATGATGAGGTGCGAAAACTTGCGGGTAATGATGTAAAAGATGAAAACATTTCAAACATCAAGAGATATCTTCAATCGCAGAAAGAAGAACAGTATTTTCAGCAGTGGCTTGAAAAACAGAGAAGCAAAGCGAAGATAGAGGTTTTTCTTAACCTTGAGCAGAAGACAGATTCATGATGGAAAAGAGTAATCTTAAGTACGAGATATATCTTCTGGACACTATCTGCAGGGGTTTGCAGGGAACTTTAAGTGTTGACAAGATTATTCATATTATTCTGACAGGATTGACAGCAGGAGCATCACTGGGTTTCAGCAGAGCAGCTCTGTTTTTTATAAGTGACTCGGGCGTTATTCATTCAGGAAGAGGAATAGGTCCATTTGATCAGCAGGAAGCAGAAAAAATCTGGACAGAACTGATAGATTCTTCAGCAACGCTTAATCAGATGTTTGAAAACAGTCATCGCAGAACTCTTGAAAGCCAGAGATTCCCGGTTGAGATAAAGTCTATTACATGCGAAATTTCAAAACTTTCAGCAGAAAGTCCTTTGAGAAGGGTAATGTCTAATAATGAAATTGTGTTATTGAACTATGAAAACAGATTTCTTGTTCCAGAGGAATTCCACTGGTTTGTACGACATTCAACTGAAGTTGTGATAGCGCCCATAACTATTTCAGGGAAAATTTCAGCGATTGTTTTTGCTGATAATGCCTTCCACCACAAAAAAATAACACAGGAAACTCTTTCTTTTCTTTCAATAATACTGAATCAGGCAGGACTTGCCTTAAGCAACGCTTTTGCTTATGAAAATATTAAAAATAATCTTGAACAGCTGAGGCAGCTGAATGAAAAACTCAGGCAGATGCAGGAGGAACTTCTTGCCTGTGAGAGGTTTGCTGCGGCAGGGAGAATTTCAACATACCTTGCGCATGAAATTCGTAATCCGCTTGCCACAATAGGTGGATTTGCCAGGCAAATTTTAGAAATATGCAGGGAAAAAGAAAGCGATGCAAGGATTTCAAGGAATGCAAGAATCATAGTAAATGAGATCAGAAGACTTGAACTTGTTCTGAATAACCTTATGAGATTTTCTTTCAAACAGCCTGTGAAAAAGGAAACAATCTATGTTAGGAAATTTCTTGATGAATTACTTGAAGTGCTTTCGCTGAACATTCAGGATAGTGGAGTTAACCTTTCTGTTGATATTCCTGAAAATATTTATGTTTTTGCTGACAGGGTTCAGCTGGGAGAGGTTTTTTACAACCTTATTCATAATTCACTGGAAAGCATGAATGCAGGTGGTACCATAACCATTAAGGCCGGTGAGACTAACAACAGTGTCTGGATAGAAATCGCTGATACAGGCTACGGTATACCAAAAGATATTCTCCAGCAGCTTTTCAAACCTTTCTTTACAACAAAGTCTCATGGGATGGGGTTGGGACTCTCTCTGGTTAAGATGATAGTTGAAGAAAACCACGGTGGAAAGATTGATCTTTTTTCTCAGGTTGACAGGGGAACGAGGGTCAGAATTACCCTTCCCGGAAAGGAGGAAAATGCCGAAAAAAATTCTTCTGATAGAGGATGAAGCAAATCAGAGGCTTCTCTGCACCGAAAAACTTGAGAAGGAAGGATACGAGGTTCAGTCAGTCTCAAATGGCGAGGATGGTTTGAAGCTGCTTGAACAGAAAGATGTTGATCTTGTGATCATTGATATCCGGATGCCTAAAATGAGCGGGCTTGAAACCATCTCAAACATCCTGGGGCAGAGGAAAAATCTTCCTGTGATTATATATACATCATATCCGCAGTACAAACAGGATTTTATGAGCTGGGCAGCGGATGCCTATATTGTGAAGAGCTCAACCAGTCTTGAAGAACTGATTGCAAAAGTTAAGGAGTTGATTGGTGAATAAAAAAGAAAAAATCCTGACGATTGTTCTTGCAGGAGGTAAGGGCGAAAGGCTGTATCCTCTCACCAGAGACAGGGCAAAGCCATCAGTACCTTTTGGCGGGACTTATAGAATTATTGATTTTACTCTCAGCAATGCCATAAACTCTGGCCTGAGAAGAATTTATGTTTTAATTCAATACAAAAGCTATTCTCTTCAGCGGCATATACGAGAAGGATGGAATATATTCAGCAGGGAACTCGGTGAGTTTGTTGATGTGATACCCGCGCAGATGAGAATAGGTACTGACTGGTATCTTGGCACGGCTGATTCTGTTTTTCAGAATATCTATTTTTTGAATCAGGAAAAACCAGAACTTGTTTTAATTCTATCCGGCGATCATGTGTATAAAATGGACTACAGCAGGATGATAGAATTCCACAGGCAGAAAAATGCTGATCTGACCATAAGTGTTTTTGAAGAGCCGCTGCATGAAGCGAAAAGATTTGGTGTGCTTGAAATAAATGAAAACCAGGAGGTTGTGAGCTTTGTGGAGAAACCTGAAAACCCGAAGCCATCACCTTATAAACCTGATGTTTGTTTGATTTCCATGGGGATATATCTGTTTAAGACAGAAACACTCGTGCGTCGTCTGATTGAAGATGCAAGAAAGTCTGACAGTACCCATGACTTTGGGAAGGATGTAATTCCCTCAATGATTGGAAGAGACAGGGTTTTTGCTTTCCCGTTTATTGATGAAAATCGTAAAGAAACAAAATACTGGAAAGACATTGGAACTATTGAGGCTTATTACGAAGCGAATATGGATCTCGTAAATGTTGAACCCGTTCTGAATCTTTATGATCAGTCCTGGCCCATAAGAACATTTCAGGAACAGATTCCACCGGCCAAAACTGTTTTTTCTCAGGGAGAAAGAACAGGGACAGTTCTTGATTCCATTATCGGAGGTGGTTGTATCATCAGCGGTGGAAAGGTATACCGCAGTATACTTTCACCATGGGTGAGGGTTAACAGTTATGCGGAGGTCAGTGAATCCATACTTCTGGATAGGGTTAATATTGGCAGGTATTGCAGGATAAGAAGAACGATTATTGACAAGAATGTGGTTGTTCCTCAGGGCACAATCATCGGCTACGATCCGGTTGAGGATAAGAAAAGATTTGCTGTAAGTGAAACAGGAATCGTGGTTATTCCAAAGGATTATCAATGGTGATAGATACAGGGAGAGCAAATGCCAGAATTAAGAAAGGATCCGGTTATCGGCAGATGGGTTATCATTGCGACCGAAAGAAAATTAAGGCCTTCTGATTACGCCGGTATGTGTTCAATTTCTGAAGAAGAAAACTCTCCGTTCTGTCCTTTCTGTCCGGGAAATGAATCAAAGACACCCCCTGAGATATTTGCTATAAGACAGGACGGATCTCAGCCAAACACTCCAGGCTGGTCAGTAAGGGTAGTTCCAAATAAATATCCTGCATTGAGGATAGAAGGAGATTTGAATAAAAAGGGTATAGGCATTTTTGATAGGATGAATGGCATCGGCGCACATGAGGTAATTATTGAGACTCCTGATCATAAAACGCAGATGCAGGATTTCAGCCAGAACCATCTTGAACAGGTCATTTATACATATCAGATTCGCAGTTTGGATCTGAAGAAAGATACAAGGTTTAAGTATAATATGATTTTTAAAAATTATGGGAAGGAAGCAGGCGCTTCTCTCTATCACTCACACACGCAACTTATATCAACACCTGTAACCCCGAAAAGAGTTAAGGAAGAATTAAAAGGAACTCAATGGTATTATGAATACAAAGAAAGATGTATCTTCTGCGATATAATTGAAGATGAGATTGCCCGCGGTGAAAGGATAGTTGCAATTAACAATGATTTTGCTGCGATGGTTCCCTATGCTTCAAGATTTCCTTTTGAACTCTGGTTGGTGCCTTTAAGACACAGCCCTGATTTTGATTCAATAACAGGATCAGAACGATTTAATCTTGCTCAAATGCTGGGATTGGTCTTGAAAAAACTTATTAAAGGATTATGCAATCCCTCATACAATTTTATCTTCCACACGGCTCCCAATAGATTTCCACATCCTGGATACTGGCAGACAATAGATAAGGATTATCACTGGCACATAGAGATTATGCCGAGGCTCACAAGACCCGGTGGTTTTGAATGGGGAACAGGTTTTTATATAAACCCGACTCCACCTGAAGAAGCAGCCCAGTTCCTGCGAGATTTGTCAGTTTAGCATTTGGTAAACAACAAAAGGAGTAAGAATGAAAAGTGTTGCAATTGTTTCATGCGAAAGCGTGCCATTTGTGAAGGTTGGCGGACTGGCTGATGTTGTTGGTGCACTGATTGCCAAACTTCCCAGGTATGTTGAAACCAGTTTATTCCTTCCGGGATTTAAATATATAATTGAAAACCATCCATTTGAAAAAATCTGTGAGTGTGAGGTTTACTTTTCTAAGGAAAGGGTTGAAAAAGTTGAGCTGTTGAAACTCAAGGATAAACATAATATATACCTGATAGGAAACGATCTTTATTTCAAAAGGGATCAGTTATACGGAGAAAAGGGTGTTGATTATCCGGATAATCTTTTGAGATTTTCTCTTTTTTCAAAGGCTGTGCTTGAATGCTGCGTGAAAGCAAACATTGAGGTTGATATCTTTCATTGTAATGACTGGCAAACAGCTCTTCTTCCCCTTTACAGAAAACTTTTTTACAGCCAGCTTAATGCCGCTATTGTTTTTACAATTCACAATCTGGCTTATCAGGGTATATTTCCAGCTCAGCAGTTTTCATGTCTTGGACTTGGAACTGAATTTTTCACAATGAATGAACTTGAATTTTACGGAGATGTGAATGTGATGAAGGCGGGTATAATTCATTCTGAAATGATCAATACTGTGAGCCCGACATATGCAAAAGAGATTCTCACACCTGAGTTCGGCTGTAATCTTGATGGATTGCTCAAAACAAGAGAAAAAGATATTGCAGGAATACTTAATGGTATTGATTATATGGTCTGGAATCCTCTTTTTGATCAGGCGATAAAAAAGAAGTATCGTACCAGGAAAGGGAAAATTGCAAATAAAACGGCGCTACAGGAAAAGTTTTCACTTCCTGTTAATCAGGATTTACCGGTTTTTGGTTTTGTTGGCAGGCTTGTCCAGCAAAAAGGGATAGACCTGATTATTGATGCCATGGAAAATCTCAAGGATGCTGATTTTCAGTTTGTGTGTCTCGGGACAGGAGACGCATCTTATGAAAATGCTGTGGTTTCTCTATCCACCAGATACCCTGGAAAAATTGGTGTAAAAATTGGTTTTGACGATATAACAGCCCGTCAGATTTATGCTGGAAGCGACTTTTTTCTGATGCCCAGCAGATTTGAACCCTGCGGACTCGGTCAGCTTATCAGTTTGAAATATGGCACTATACCGGTTGTCAGAAAAACAGGAGGTCTTGCTGATACCGTTAAGCCGATAGACAGAAATTCAGATACAGGATGGGGTCTTGTTTTTGATAACGCTGAGGCATTTGAACTGAAACAGGCTATGAGTGAAGCTCTCAATATCTATTCTGATAAGGAATTAATGGAAAAACTTTTTAGCAGGGCAACTTCTCTTGATTTTTCCTGGAATAAATCAATTGAAACTTATATTTCCATATATCAGAAGGCCAGGGAGAGATTATGACATATCTTAATATGCTGTGGCATTTTCATCAGCCATGGTATGTTATGCCTGATGCGAAAAGATTAAATATTTCCACCATAACATTCAGGGTTTTGTACAATTACTATCCACTTGCAAGGATAATTGAAAGTTCAGGTGCAAAAATCACCTGCAATTTCACTGTTCCTCTTCTGCTTCAGATAAAAAAAATTGCCGATGGCGAAATCATTGATGGCTTTCAGGAAATTCTTGAAACTGAATCATCCAATGATATCTCAAAAATCAAATTATTCTGTGATGAGATACCTGAAAAAATAAAAAGCAGGAATAATATTCTGATGCATCTTATAAGAAAAATGAATTCAGAAAAATTATCAAAACAGGAATTATATGACCTCAAAATGTGGATTCATCTTATCTGTTTCCATCCGGTTATGAACAAATATTTTCCTGAGATAGGCATGCTTAAAGAAAAGGGTATAGGCTTCAATCGGAAAGATATGGAAGTTCTTTCGTCCATCGAGAAAAATGTTTTTTCTCAGGTTATTCCCATTTACAGAAAACTATCTGATTCAGGTTCAATAGAAATAAGTACAACACCCGGATACCATCCAATAATGCCCCTTATACACAATATTTCAGTTGCAAAAAAAACAAGAACATCTTTTCAGATTCCCGATATTGAATTTCAGTATCCGGATGATGTTGATCTTCATATAAAAATGGGTCTTGATACAGCAGAATCATTTTTTGGTAATAGACCTTCTGGAATCTGGCCTGCAGAGGGTTCTCTCAGCGATGATGTTCTTGATAAACTGAATGACCATGGGATTTTGTGGGTTGGAGCCGATGAACAGATTCTTTATGCATCAGATACAGAAAAAAAGGACATTTCTTCATTTCTTTATCTGTGGAAGGACTCATTCAATATATTCTTCAGGAATCACTGGTTTTCAGACAGAATAGGTTTTATATATCAATCCTGGAATGAGAAAGATGCTGCGGTAGACCTGGTGGGAAGGATTGACCAATTTTCAAAAGGTCAGGAAAAAATTCTCACCATTATTTTTGATGGTGAAAATCCATGGGAGTGGTACAGGGAACAGGGCAGTATTTTTTTGAAAGAGTTTTACAGTATGGCAATGTCCAGCAATAATATTAAGATGATTTCAATGAGCCAGGCACGCAATTTAGACTTCAAAAGAGTTTCTTTAAATTCAATCCATCCCGGTTCATGGATGGGGCTTCACTTTGATAACTGGATAGGTTGTTCTGATGCAAATCGTCTCTGGAGGATACTCAGCGATGCAAGAAAGGCAGTACAACAGTATACCAGTAAACTTGATTTACAGGAAAAAATAAAAAATCTGGTTTTGATGGCAGAATCAAGTGATTTTTTATGGTGGATGAGTGTTCCGGCAGAACAATCTGTGAAGATCAAGTTTTATACGCTATTTCAGGCAATAATTTCAAAGATTTATGAAGAAACGGGACTTGATGTTCCTGCTGAAGTGATGGAAGAATGGTTGCCTGAAACAAAAATAAATGAACCGGAGGGCTATATTACTCCGACCATTGATGGAAAAATAACAGATTTTTTTGAATGGCAGGATGCAGCTGAAATAAGGATTGAAAAACTGTGGACAACTTTTCAACCTTTTGATTTACCCATCAAACAAATTTTATATGGATATGACAGAGATAACATATATTTGAGAATAGATCCTGAAGAAAAAAATTTCTCTTCAATACTGGTTGAAAACAGAGAAGGTGTCGTGTTTTCATTTGAAATAGAAGGGGTCAAAATTGTAAAAGAGAACATTGGGGTTGATAAATGCATTGAAATAAGTGCTCCACTTGAAAAATTCATTGATGGAGACCGGATAAGTTTTGCACTCAGGCTCAGGATGGAAGAAACTGAAATAAGGATCCCGCCCGCAGGTTTTCTTTTTTTCACAAGAAAATTTTTTGAAGATGACTGGAAGGTCTAAAGGGAGAAAACATGATAGAATTTTCTATTTCTTTTGAATGCGGTAATGGCAAAAATTTCAGCCAGATCGGCCAGAACAGATACAGATGCGAGGTTTCTGGAGACAAGAAAGTTTACTGCTATTATTTTTGTTTTGACATAGAAAACACCTCAAAGGAAGCCAGATCTATAGACATTGAAATATGGAATGATCCGCTTATAAACGATGTTGAGGGTTTTATTTCCCATTTTCCAACAACAATCTGGATTTCAACGCCTGACGGAAAAAGGTTTCAGGCACTTGAACAATCTCTCTGCAGAGTGAAACAGAGTCATATAGAGTTATCGCTTTTAATTGGTCCTGAAGAAAAGAAAAGGATAACCAATAACTGGCCCTGTTCTTATTCTGACACATGCAGTTTTATGAAAAAGATAGCAGAAGAAAGAGGAAACTGCGAAATTTTTATTGCTGGAAAATCAGCTGGAAAAAGGGACATAGCGGGTATAAAAACAGGTGGAAAAGATAAACCCAGAGTGCTGGTTCTTGCAGGACAGCATCCTGTGGAATTTCCTGGAATCTGGGCAGTGAGAGGAATTATAGATTTTATTACCTCACAAATTCCAGAAGCTGAAAGATTGAGAGAGAAATTCCTTTTTGAAATAATCCCGATCGTTAATCCTGATGGAAATGTGGCAGGAAGAAATTGTTTTACAGATGAAAGGGTTGATCTTTATCAGGTTTTTGGAGATAATCCGGATTTAAAAGAACCAGAATCCACAGAAGGAAAAATTCTGTGGAAGTGGGCAACAGAACCGGTTGCAGACCTGTGGATAAATTTTCACTGCTATCTTGGCTGGAGGACAAACAGTGAATTTCCCTATGATGGATGGTATCAGGTTCCATATGATACATTTTCTGACCCTGTAAAGAGGAAAATCTATACAAAATTGTGTGATACAATCAGGCTTATGACAGATGCACCATCAACATCAGTTGAACCCGACACTCACTGGATTAATAGTTTTGAACACCAATTTGCTAAAAGATACAATATTCCTCATGTTTTCTATGAAATAAACGGTGGCACAGCAGGACCATTTCAGTCCTGTAAAAGAGGTCTTAATGTTTTTATTCAGGCAATGAAAACATTTGAAAGCTGTTTTGAATAAAAAAATGGACGATAGAATAAGAAAATTTCTGGCGGGTGAATTTTACAATCCACACGAAATCCTTTCCTGGCAGACACATGAAAAGGGTTTTTTCCTGAGGGTTTTTGTGCCGGATTCAGTGAGGGTTTTTGTTGTTGATGCTGAAAATGGAAAAAGATTTGAACTGCAACATACTGAGAAAGGAATTTTTGAAGGCATTTTTGAAAGCAAATTTATGTACAGAATTGAAGCAGAATACCCTGATAAAAAGAAGAAAAGTTTTTTTGACGCATATTTTTTTAACTGCTCTATCTTTGGGGAAATGGATCTGCATCTGTTCAATCAGGGGAACCATTATGAGATATTCAAAAAGATGGGCGCAGTTCACAGGAACATCAATGGCATAGACGGCTTTAATTTTTCAGTGTGGGCTCCTAACGCAAAAAGGGTGAGTGTTGTCGGAGATTTCAATAACTGGGATGGTAGAATCCATCAGATGAGGGTTCTCGGTAATTCGGGGATCTGGGAAATTTTCATTCCTGAGGTTTCTCCTGGCTCAAAATACAAGTTTGAAATTCTTACCTTTCAGAACCAGTTATTGCTGAAATCTGATCCTTACAGTGCTTATTTTGAACACAGACCAAAAACAGCTTCCATCACATGGAAGACCCAATATGTCTGGCATGATAATGACTTTATTTCAAAACAGAAAAATTTGATTGATTCGCCTCTGTGCATTTATGAAATGCATCCTGGATCCTGGAAAAGAAGGTCTGATGGGGGATTTATCAATTACAGGGAACTTGCTGATCAGATCGTGGATTATGTAAAAGAACTTGGATTCAATTGTATCGAAATTTTACCTGTTTCAGAGCATCCACTTGACCAGTCATGGGGGTATCAGACAACAGGTTTTTATGCGCCAACATCAAGATACGGCAGTCCTGATGATTTTAAGTCCTTTGTTGACACATGCCACAGAAACAATATAATGGTAATACTTGACTGGACACCTGCACATTTCCCAAAGGACCAGCACGCTCTTTATCTTTTTGATGGGACACACCTTTATGAACATGCTGATCCAAGAAAGGGAGAACATCCTGATTGGAAAAGCGCTATTTTTAATTACGGCAGGTATGAGGTCTCCAATTTTCTGATTGGAAGCGCAAATAACTGGTTTGAAAACTATCACATTGATGGGCTCAGGGTTGACGCTGTGGCTTCAATGCTGTACCTTGATTATTCAAGGAAACCAGGAGAATGGGTACCAAATAAATACGGAGGCAGGGAAAATATTGAAGCGATTGAGTTTCTAAAAAAATTCAATTCTGTAGTATACTGCAGGTATAAACAGGCATTTACTGTTGCAGAGGAATCCACTGCCTGGCCCGCTGTCACAAAACCAGTGTATCTTGGAGGACTTGGTTTTGGTTTCAAATGGAATCTTGGCTGGATGCATGATACACTGGACTTTTTTTCTAAAGATCCCATCCACAGGAAATATCATCTTGGTGCCTTGACTTTCAGTTTACTTTACGCATTTTCAGAAAATTATATCCTGCCTCTTTCCCATGATGAGGTTGTTCATGGAAAAAAATCATTGCTTGAGAAGATGCCAGGAGATGACTGGCAGAAGTTTGCAAACCTCAGGCTTCTTATTGGATGGCAGTATGGTCATCCAGGGAAAAAACTGTTATTTATGTCCGGAGAATTCGGCCAGAGAAATGAGTGGAATGTTAACAGTCAGATTGACTGGCATCTTCTTGATTATCAAAGTCATAAAGGGATTTTTAATCTTGTGAAGGATCTTAACAAACTTTATAAGAGTCAACAGGAAATGCATGAAAACGAATCAAACTACCAGTGTTTTCAGTGGATTGATTTTTCTGATGTTGATAATACTGTGGTATCTTTTTTGAGATGGAACAAAAATAAAGACAGATGTCTTGTTTTTGTGTTTAATTTTACTCCTGTCCCAAGATACAATTATAAAATTGGCGTTCCTTATTTGTGCCGGTACAGAGAAATAATGAACAGTGATTCAATCTTTTATGGAGGTACAAACACAGGAAATTTTGGTCTGGTTCAAGCAAAAAAAAGTAATTTTCATTCTTTTAATCAATCAATAGAGATATGTCTGCCTCCTCTTGGATTTGTTGTTTTCGCTCCTGTATGAGGAATAAATGGAAAACCGGCTCAGTTTGAAAAGGAAGATTGTTCTATTTTTGGTTTTAAATGGATTTTATTTTTTTTCATATTTCCACCGAGTTGGAATACCCGGGACGATTTTTAATCAATTGCAGATAGATTTTCATCTTACAGCAAATCAGGTAGCAGGTCTGGGTACGATTGTTTTGGGTATTTACGGAATGTTGCAGTTTTTTATAGGGCCTTTTATGGACTTTTTTGGAACAAACAGGATTTTTGTTGGAGGTGGTTTTTTGCTCTGTTTGGGTTCATTTCTTTTTTCTCTTTCACATTCTGTTTTTCTGCTTTACTTTTCAAGGGTGCTTGTTGGCTTTGGAGCAAGCGTTGCCTTTCTTGGAATAGTGAAAAAGACAGATGAGCTTTTCGGAGATGATTTTTTTTCTGTAATGCTCGGTATTGCACTTTTTCTCGGTTATTCAGGCGGACTTTTTGCGACTTTACCTTTTGAAAGACTTGTGGCTGCATTTGGCTGGCGCAATACTATATTCTGGTTATCAGCAATTCTTCTGGTGATAATGATAACAATACTTTTTGATTTTTCAAAAAATAACCTCCTGAAACATCAAAAAAGTTCAATTTCTTTCAGTGATATAAAAACAGCCATACTCAACAGGAAATCCTATCCTGTGATAATTGTTGCATCGATTAATTTTACAATCTACTTTCTTTTTCAGGGGATAATAGGGAAAAAACTTTTGCAGGATATATGCCAGTTGAGTTCAAAAACTGCTGCATCCTTTACATTTACAATGATGGCGGGTGCAATGTTTTTTGTGCTTTTCTGGGGAAGTCTGGTTCATATCATAAAAAAAAGAAAAAAACTTGTTAACTATATATGTTTTATATCAACATTTTCATGTGTTCTGATGTTTTTCAATCTTATTCTATGGAAAGAGCCCATGATTTTCTTTTTTTCTTTTTTCCTTTTTGCTTCAGTTGGAGGATGCAGTCCTCTGACAACAACCATCATCAAAGAAATAAATCCATCAACTGTTGGGACATCTGTTGGATTTATCAATGGAATATGCTATCTGCTTGTGGCAATCAGCGGAAATATGACGGGCTTTATTATGGACCGGTTTTCATCAAAGGCAATTGTGACAGATGAAGCTGTCATATATCCTGCACTGGCTTATGTGGCAGTGTGCCTGATGTGCTTTTTTTATAGCCTGATTGCTCTATCTGCTTCATTTAAAATCTCAGAAGTGGGTAAAGAACAGGCAGTTGAAATTCCTGCTCCAATTTAAAAAAGGGAGGTAAATATGAGGTATACACAGATTGGGAAAACAGACCTGATTGTTTCAAGAATATGCTTTGGTTGCTGGCAGCTTTCTCCAAGATTCTGGGGAAAGGTTTCCCTGGAAGAATGGGAAGCAGCAATGCTGAAGGCGATGGAGCTTGGAATAAATTTTATTGATACAGCACAGGCATATGGTGATGGACTGGCTGAAAGGGTCCTTGGTGATTTTTTAAAAAAACATGGAAAGAGAAAGGAACTTGTCATAGCAACAAAATTTTTCTGGAATATTGAGGGTTCAGGTGAAAGATATCCTGATACTTCCTTTGATTACATAATACGGGAATGTGAGGCATCACTTAAAAGATTGAAAACAGATTACATAGACCTCTATCAGATCCATGCCTGGGATTCTCTCACAAAACCTGATGAGGTTGCAGCCGCACTTTATACGTTGAAAAGGCAGGGAAAAATCCGCTGGATTGGAGTAAGCAATTTGAATGTCCATCAGATGAATATGTATATGAGGTATCTGGAAATTGATTGCCTCCAGCCTCTTTACAACATTCTTGACAGAGATGCTGAAAAAGAGTTGCTTCCTTTCTGTCTTGAAAACAGGATCGGTGTCATCACATACTCAAGTCTTGCAAGAGGTATTCTGGCAGGAAGATACACCTATGAACAGAAATTTGAAGATTCAAGGGCAGGACATCCCCGTTTTACAGGAGAAAACTTCAAAAAAATTCTGGATTCTGTCAATAATATCATGAAACCGGTTGCAGAACAGCTTGGCATAACAGTTGCAGAACTTGCTGTGAGATGGATTTTAACCCATCCAGCAATTACCTCAGCGATAGTTGGAGTCAAGAAACCTTCTCATATAGAGACAGTGATTAAAGCTCCTGAAAAGGTTCTTGATAGAAAACTGTGGTATTATCTTGCAGATGAAATGGGGAAAGCCTCTCGTTAGATTAACAGGGGGCAGTTTATGAAAAAGATTATTTTTGGAATTCTTGTTATATGCAGTTTTGCTTTCTCTGGAATCAGTGTTGACTGGACATTCCCATCCGTCAATCAGGCTGTTTTTACTGTGTTTGAAGCTGAAATTATTCCTGATGGAAACATAACAGAAAGGGAATGGTCAAAAACAGCAGGTTTTCCACTCAGGTCAAAAGAGTATATATGCCGCTCAGCCAGCAGGATATGGGCTGGTCCAATTGATTCAAGCATGGAATTTTACTGTGCATGGAATCATAATGGGCTTTATTTTGCAGCCATAGTTGCTGACAACGAGATAATCAATGATAGACCTCCTGAAAGGGCTTATGAGCAGGATTGTATTGAAGTTTTTGTTGATGGAAGGACCGGTAACAGGTTTATGAGGGCACCTTATTCAAAGGGTTGTTATCAGATTCTTATAAAGCCACCTGTTGAAAAAAGTCAGCCGGTTGCAGTGGTTTTCGGCTCGCATAAGATAGAAGATATTGTTTGTAAAGGAATTACAACGAAATATGGCTATAATATTGAGCTTTTCATTCCCTGGTCTGCATTTCCTGATATCAAAAAGCCAGATTCAACAACCTCTATTGCGATACAGGCTATGCTTGATGACTATGACAGAAAGGATGGCGAAAAAATCCAGCCATTGAGCTTCAGTCTTTTTGGCAGGAAAAATCTCTCTAAAAATCCTCAGAATTTTATTCAATGTGTTCTTGCCGGTAAAAATGAGAATACCACTTCTTTATCAGGTGTTTTTATCAACTGTCCATTCATCATTTTTGAAAAAGGAAGGGTTTCTCTTTCTATTGAGACGATGAGCCTTTTATTTCAGGGGACCGGTAAAGATATAAAGGTTAGAGCAGAAACAGAAAATGGGAAACAGATATTTGAGAAGACTCTGAATCTGCACAGTTTTCCTGTTCCGTGGGAAAAAACAAAATATGCAAAAATTTATCTGGATACCACAAAAATTGACAGTGAGTTGATATTTCTTTTTCCAATCGTAAATGGAGTAAGCGGTAAACAAACAGCATCAAGAAGAACTCTGGTTTTTCTGGGTAATATAGGACAGGAAATAATTGAAGAAATAAAAAAAGCTGATATTCCGAAAAAAGCTGAAACAGAACCATTCAGAGCACTTGCCTATATGGCGGTTGGCACCTGTTATGAAAAGATAAAAAGAGCTGTGGAAACTGCAGATACAGAAAGGCTGAAAATGGCTGTCAGAGAAGCTGCTGCAAGGATTGATGTTCTTAAAGGTAAACAGCTTAAAACAGACAATTATTTTTTAAATTTACTGACGCTATGTGCAAACCCGCAGGCGCAGGTGATTGTTGAATACCCATCAACAAACACTACCTCTGTAAGTTTTTACTGGGCAAGTATTCCACTTGCAACTGTCAGAATAAAAAAATTTTCTGATGAAAACGCTGCCAGAGATGCTGCAAAACAGAAGATGAACGGGTTGATGGATCTTTTACAGGATGTTAATCCAGCAGGACCTGTTGTGATTGCGGGTCTGCCGGCAAGGGCATCAAGCTGGTCATATATGTTTTTCTATTTCAATATTTCCTGGTTCAATCCAGAAAAACACATTATGATTGTTATTCCACGGAAAAAAAAGGTCTATGTTTTAGATAAAGAAAAGATTGATTATGCGGATACTGAATGCGTTGTTATTTCTGAATATGCATCAGAAGATATGAAGAAAACAGTCCGGAAATACATCCTTTCATCGAAAACAAAACCAGCAATATGCAGTTTTGAAAAAGCAATGGAGAAAAACTCTTTCCTTTTTCTAACAGAAAAAATTCCGGAATCTCTGTTAAACTTCAAAACTTTTAAAATTGATATCGTTAAACAGAGTATTATCAGAATTCCATACAGAGATATGCTTGTATCTGTTTCTCATCCGTCAAGATGGGTTGCTGAAGAAGCGGTAAATCTAGTAGTGAAAGGAAAACCTGTTTCAGAATCCGATGTGGAAATAATCAGAAAAACACTTGTTAATGAATTTGCTTTTTCAATGAAAAGTTCTGAAAAGGTGAAAAGACAGGGTTTTATTTACTGTGGAGATCTTCATTCCCACTCAACATTTTCTGATGGAAATTTATCTCCTGTGGGTATGGTGGTTGAATCAATGTATTGTTTTATGGATTTTTTTGCTCTTACCGACCATAATACAATTGAGGGCGCAAAAATTGTTTCAAAACTTCTTGCAGAGCATGGCTTTAATTATACCTTTCTTATCGGAGAAGAGATAACAACAAAATCTTTTCATTTTAATGCATATCCTCTTAAAAAAACAGTTTCATACAGTGGCAGTGCAGAGGAAATTATAGCCGAAGCAAAACAGCAGTCAGCACTTGTTCAGTGGAATCATCCTGGCTGGACAAATTCACAGTGGGAGCTTTCTCGACTTGATCAGCCACTTAATGATACAGGCCTTGATGCATGGGAACACATTCCGCTTATGTATTACCAGTGGAAAAAGCAGGATGTTTGTCCTCCTCTTGTTGGTTCCACAGATTCGCACGATGGAACATTCAGCAACCCTGAAAGGACTATCATTTTTTCTTCAGATTTATCAGAAACAAGCATTATTGATGCAATTAAGAACAGAAGAAGTATCCTTGTTTCACCTGGTTATGGAAGCGATTATCTATATGGTGAAAATATTATTATGGGTGAGGTATGGGATGCATTGTTTGAAGCACAGGAATTGAAAAAGGCAAAACAGGATTATATTACAAGGATGTTAAAAAATTCAGATTTAGCCGGTTTGCTGCTGGAAAAATACGAAAAACCACACAGGAGATGATATGGAAAGACTTAAAAATATTGTCAGTTTTCTTGATAAATTTCTTGATATAAAAAACATAAGGGATGACAGTTGGAACGGGTTGCAGTTTGAAGGAAATCCAGTTGTTAAAAAGGTTATGTG
>CAZHJN010000013.1:0-43880 GCA_964532995.1 uncultured bacterium | reverse complement strand
GGTAATGATTTCCTTTGCAGCCGATGAAAAGGGTCAGGTTATTCAACTTCCCAAACCTCAGATTACAGGCGGAAAACCTCTGATGGAAGCTCTGAATTCTAGAAAATCAATGAGAGAATTCAGCAGTGAACAGCTGCCCCTTCAAACCCTTTCAAATCTTTTATGGGCAGCTTTCGGTATTAACAGACCTGAGTCAGGGAAAAGAACCGCTCCTTCTGCTTCCAACTGGCAGGAAATAGATATTTATGTGGCAACCCAGAATGCTGTTTATGTTTATGATGCAAAGGCGAACTTGTTGAAAGTTGTTGTGGAAGGTGATCTGAGAGCGGATTTTGGAAGACAACCTTTTGTAAAAACAGCGCCTGTTGTGCTGGCGTTTGTTGCTGATTATTCAAAGATGGGCAGAGCATCACAGGCTGATAAGGATTTTTATTCTGCTGTTGACACAGGATTTATCAGTCAGAATGTTTATCTTTTCTGTGCATCAGCAAATCTGAATACAGTCGTCCTCGGAATTGTTGACAGAGCCACACTTGCTCAAAAATTGCAGCTTAAACAGGAACAAAAAATAATCCTTACTCAGCCTGTGGGTTATCCCAAAAAATAATAGAGGTATTGATTGTCAGAAATATTTTTACTGAGATAGGCTGGATTTAAAATAGACCTGTTATTAAGTATAACTCTGTATTGACATATTTATTTTACGGGTGTAATATCATTCTGTATGAAAAGAAAGTTTTTTACTGTTTTATCTTTGGTTGCGCTGGTTGCAATAATTCAGTTAGGCTATACCCACAAGCATTTTCATTTTGATTATACACTTGACCTGAAATGTTCAATCTGTGCCTGTCTCAGTGCCAGTTTACCTTTTTCATTTAAAGTATTTTTTCTTTTTTTAGTTTTTTTATGTATTTTTTCAATTTCTGTACTGCAGCCGTATCTTATCAAATCCTGTTTTGTACAAAAGTTTCAAACCCGCGGACCTCCCTGTTAATCAGATAAAGCTGAAGTTTCTAATGCAATAAATTATTAACAGGAGGTTGTTATGTCATCAACAAATCTTATTCCTAAATTTTTAATATTGTTCATCTTATTGGTATTCGGGGCAGGTGTTGCTGCTTATTGTCAGGATACAGGCGAGAAAATAAAAGAGCTTGAAGAAAAGATAAAATACCAGCAGCAGATTATTGAACAATTACAAAGAGAACTTGAACAGTTAAAGCAAACAATAGAATCAGAGCAGGTCCAGAAACCAGCAGAAAAAATTGTTTCCACATCTGGCGGACTTTTTGGCTCATCAAACTTATTTAACCCGAATATTTCTCTGATTCTTGATACCTTCGGATATTCTTCAAATCTGAAGGATAAAGACCTTGAAGAAAGAAATATCCCTGGTTTTATCAAAGAGGGAATCCACCATAGAAAAGGTATGAATATTCACGCAGCAGAACTTTACATGTTTGCTCCGATGGATCCATTTTTCAATCTGTATGCAACAATACCTGTTACTGAAGAAGGCGTTGAACTTGAAGAGGCATATATGGTAACAACCTCTCTTCCTGCAGGTATTCAGGCAAAGATTGGAAAATTTAAAAGCGGTTTTGGAAGACTGAACATTCAGCATGCCCACACATGGAATTTTACAGACCAGCCACTTGTATACAGAGCATTTATGGGACACGAGGGCATCAATGAAAAAGGTATTCAACTGACTTTCCTTCCCAAACTTCCTTTTTATACCCAGGTTGGAATAGAGGCTCTTGCAGGAGAAAATGAGATTTTTTTCGGGAAAGATGCAGGCGGATTAAAGGCATTCAGCGCATTTGCAAAAACCTCATTTGATGTTGGTGATTATGGAACAATTCTTTTCGGACCTTCTTTTATCATCGGCGATACAGAGACAGATTCAATTGAAGAAGATCACATTTTCAGAGGAGATACAAAACTTGCAGGACTTGAGTTTACCTATAAGTGGAAACCATCAAGATGGAAAAGCTTTATCTTTCAAACTGAATACCTGTGGAGAAAGCAGAAGGGAAATATAGAGGATACAAATACCTCAGATGTCAGCAGGCTTGAGCGAACTCAGGATGGATTATACCTTCAGGGAGTTTTTCAGACAGGAAGATGGGGTTTTGGCGCCAGGTATGACCTGCTTGAACCATTCAATGACAGATATAAACTGGCAGGTTCAGATGTTTCATTTGGGGACAAACCATGGAGAGCATCAGCAATGGTTGAGTTTAACCCATCTGAATTTTCAAAGATACGATTTCAATACAACTATGATAAAAGCTCAAGAAATGGAAAAGTAAACAATGAATTTTATCTGCAGTTTATCGGTGGGATTGGTGCGCATGCTGCACATACCTTCTGAAAGGAGGAAAAATGAAAACTATTATGAAACTTATTTTCTGTATTCTCAGTATACTGACATTTTCGGGAAAACTTTTTGCGCAGGTAAATGTTGTCGCGACGCTTCCATGGATTGGAAACCTGGCAAAACTAATAGGCAAAGAAAAAGTTTCAGTTACCACTCTGGTAAAAACAAACCAGGACCCTCATTATGTTGAGGCAAAGCCCAGTTTAATAGTTGCTGCAAGAAAGGCTGATATTATCATGTACAACGGGCTTGATCTTGAAATTGGATATTTACCGGTTATCATAGAATCATCAAAAAACCCGGCAATACAGCCAGGAAAACCTGGAAATTTTGATTGTTCACAGTTTATCACGCCGATTGAAAAAACACCTTCTGCTGATAGAAGCATGGGAGACATACACCCACTTGGAAATCCGCATTATCATTTTTCACCATCTAACATAATAAAGGTTGCGCGTGGGATGGCTGAAATACTGGCAAAAATAGATCCCTCAAATGAAGCCTATTACAGAAAAAATTTCAGGGAATTCCAATCAAAATGGCAGGGAAAAATCACTCAGTGGAAATCAAAGAATCTTGCAGGCAAGAAATTTGTTGCCTACCACTGGCTCTTTTCATATCTTGCAGATGAATTTGATTTTCAGATTGTTGGATGCATAGAAGCAAAACCGGGTATTCCACCTTCTTCAGGAGAAATCAAAAACATCATTGACACAATAAACAGGACAAAACCAAATGCAATTTTGGTAAATGTTTACAGCCCTAAAAAACCCGTTGAATTTGTCACAAAAAAAACAAATATTAAGTCAATTTTGGTTCCTCATGATGTGGGTTCTCTTCCAGGAACAGATGATTGGTTTTTATTCATGGATAGAGTGATTCAACTTTTATCGGAGGTATGAGATGGAAAATCTATCGTTTCTTTTCATCCCATTTATCGGTTGCGTGCTGCTGATACTTCTTCATACCTACTTTGGTGTTCATATTCTTGAAAGAGGAATCATATTTGTTGACCTGACGCTTGCTCAGTTTATTTCTGTTGGGGTAGCGGCATCCATCTATTTTGGCAGGGAGGGCTCTCAATTTCTTTATACAATCTGTTTTGCTATTCTGGGAGCCCTCATTCTTTCTTTTTCAAAAAAAATAGCAAGAATTGTTTACATTGAAGCCTTCATCGGCGTGCTTTATATTTTTTCTTTTGCAGCCAGCATACTTCTTCTTGACAGAACCCCGCATGGTCTTGAGGAACTGAAAAATATTCTCAACGGGAATATTCTGTGGATTACAGGCAGGGATTTGATTACAATGTTTACCCTGTATACAATCATAGGCGTCTTTCAATTTGTTTACAGAAAAAGATTCTTTTCTTTATCAAGAGGAGAAGAATATTCGTATCTCTGGGAATTTTTGTTCTTCCTGAGTTTTGCTCTGATGCTTGTAAATTCAATAAGAATTGCAGGCATACTTCAGGTATTTTCTTTTCTGATAATTCCTGCACTTATTGGAAAACTTGTAACACAGAAACCCGAGAAAATCATCCTCATTGGTTGGATTACAGGATTTATTGCAAGCATCGCAGGAATGATTGTTTCATACAGATTTGATATTTCCACATCATCCCTGATTGTCGCATTTTTGAGTCTGACATTTTTTATAATGCTGGCAATTAAAATATTTGAAGAAGCACATCGGGTTCAATAAAAATTTTGTCGGGGCGAGTGGATTTGAACCACCGACCTCCTGGTCCCGAACCAGGCGCTCTGAACCAGGCTGAGCCACGCCCCGAGTGCGCCCAGCCTGATTTGAACAGGCAACTTTCGGGTCCGCAACCCGACGTTCTATCCAGTTGAACTATGGGCGCATATGTAATATTATACAACTTCTTAAAAAATCATATAAAAAATCCATGTTGTAAAAAAACAGGATTTTCAAAAATGTTAAAATGATTGCTGGGGTAGAAATTTTTACGATTGTCATAAGGTTTGTAAAACATGAAAGCATTATTTGTAAATGTTCCTGTTTATGATTTTTCTGCGTTTGATTTGTGGAGCAAGCCATACGGGTTTCTGTTTATTGTTGATTTACTGATGAAAAATGGGTGGGATATAGGATTTTTTGATTTTATGGATAGAAATCATTCCTTCTACGATGGAAAAAGAACCGACAGAAAATATGGATGCGGTCATTATCATGCTGAATTTGTTAATAAACCTGAAGTTTATAGAAATGTTCCAAAAAGATATAAAAGGTTTGGACTTCCGCAGGAGATTTTTCTCAGATTTCTCCAGGATTCAGGGAAAATAGATATGATTTTTATTACCTGCGCAATGACTTACTGGTATACTGGTGTAAAGGAGGTAATTGACACATGCAGGAAATTTACAGATGCTCCTGTGGTGATTGGCGGAACTTATGCAACATTCTGCCCTGAACATGCGAAAAAATTAGGTGCGGATATTGTTTTTCAGGGAAGCGATATAAGGAATTTTGTAAGTCTTTTCAATAAAAATACAGGTTTCAAATTAAGATATTTTGAGAATCTCAAACCTCTCTGGCGTGTTTATGAAAAACTTTCTTACCTTGTTGTGAGGACTTCTTATGGGTGTCCTTTTTCCTGCTGGTACTGCGGGATTAAGAAGCTTCAACCTGAATACAGGTTGAGAAGAAAAGAAGATGTGGTTGACGAAATTGAGGAAAATTTTGAAAAATATAAGTTCAAAGACATCGCATTTTATGATGACGCGCTTTTGTTTGATTTTGAACATCTTGCGGCAATCATTGAGAAAATCGCAGGGATGAAAAAAATTAACTTTCACACTCCAAATGGCATTCACCCGAAGTTTATAAACAGCCAGGTCGCTTCTTTTTTGAAAAAATACGGTTTTAAAACCATCAGGCTTTCTGTTGAAACCTTTGATGAAAAAAGGCAGAAGGAATCAAGTTTTAAGCTTTGCTTTGCTGATTTTGAAAAAGCGATGAAGTATCTTGTTGACGCTGGCTTTTCAAAAAATGAAATTGGCGCTTATATACTTGCAGGACTTCCAGGGCAAAAATTTGAGGATGTGGTGGAAACCATTAAAATTTTGAAAAATTACCCCTGCAAAGTGAAACTTGCTGAATACAGTCCGATTCCTGAAACACCGGATTTTGAAATCTCAAGAAGAATTAATCCTGATTTACCGCTTGATGAGCCTCTCTATCATAATAATTCAATTTTTCCATTATGGGGTTTTGAAGGAAAATGGGAAAAGATTGAGTGGTTAAAACTTTTTGCACAAACTTAATTTTCAATAAGTTTTCAAATCCTGAGGAAAGAATTCGTTTTTTTCTCAGTATGGGTTAAAATTATTAACAATGAGTTGATAAAATGAAAAACAACAGAGAAAGAATTTTTTCAGACCTCAGTCGTTTGACCTGTAATGATTTCCAGTTTGCATCGGGTACAGGTACCGGCTGGATTTGCGTTGAGTATGAACTTGATGAATTTTCAGGAAAAGGGCTTGCCACAGGTGCTTGTTCACGGACAGAAGAAATTGTTCTGGATTTGAAACTGGAAGGCTGGCATAAGCTTTATATTGCCTTCAATCCTGAGATAAGAGTATGGCTTGATGGTGATAACGGTTACTATCAGATGGAAGCATCTCCTCATGACATAAGAGATTACTTCTGTTTTGAGGCGGATTTTACCGGGAAAAAACTTCACATTGCACCTGTCAGGAGCTCTGTTAGAAACAAAGAACTGACTGTTTTTTATATCAGGGCTGTTCAGAGCGAAAGAAAAAATTCAAAAAAAAATTTGATTGCCACAAATGATGGTCACTGTTTATTCTGGGATGGGATTGATTCAATAAGGGATTTATACAGATATCTTTTGCCTTTGAAAAATACTGATTTTTTCAGAATGGTATGGGGTTTATACGGGGGTGGGCTTTTGAGCACAGGAGACTCAAAAGTTGCAGATAAAATTCCATGGTCTGATGAAAACTGTTTTTACGAAAGACAGTGGGTTTTTAATCGTTCATTAAAAGGAATTCTGGAGAAAGGCGACGATCCTCTTGTTGCGGTCAGGGATATTACAGAAGAAATTGGTCTTGAGTTACATTTTTATTTCAGGGTCGGAGCATTCTACTGGCCGTTTCCTTTGCATGGAAGAACATCATCTTTTTACCTGTCGCATCCTGAATGGCACTGTGTTGATGAATATGGAAACAGAGTTAAAAGAATCAGTTATGCTTTCAGACAGGTTCAGGATGTAATCTGTGAATATTTCCAGGAAATAATAGATCGTTATGATCCTGATGGTTTGTGTCTGGCTTTTAACAGGGGACTACCTCTTATGATTTGCGAAAAACCTGTTATTGAAGAATTTGAGAGGGTCTACGGAAGAAAACCGGTGCTTCCGGAGCAGGTGGACAGTCCTGAAATGCTAAAAATCAGGCATAAACTTCTAGCTGAATTTGTGGAAAGAGTTTATAGGATGACCTCTTCAAAGGGAAAGGCCCTTTCGTGCATTGTTCCAAGAGATTTTGATAGGAATCTGCTCTTTGGCCTTGATATAGAAATGCTTGTGAAAAAAGGTTTTTTTGAATCAGTCCTTGTTGGTGCAGGTCATAAGGACCAACCTCAACTCAATCTGAATCTTGAACCTGTGCTGAGATTAAAGAGATGTGGAACAAAAATTTATCCTGGTGGTTCAGGAGTTAATGCCCATGGTGGAGCCTGGAAACCAGAAGATCTTCTGGCAAGGGCAACTTTTATGGCAAAGATTCTGGATATGGGTTTTGATGGTGCATATTTCTGGGATGTTGACCAGATTGTTGACAGCACAACTGAATGGGAAATCCTTGGTAACTTCGGCACAGTGGATATTCTCAATGGTATAATTGAGGGCAGACTTCCGACAATCAAATACCATGAGACAAAAAGAATATATGATCTCAGGGTTGACAGATATAACCCGTGGAACGCATATTAAAGGGTAAAAAATGGGCAGAGACAGAATGGATCCGCTTGATGACTGGAATCTTTTTAATCAGCAGGAAGAAGAAAAAGAAATTCCATCTATTTCCAGAGATAAAAATTATCTGACTGTCACTGAGTTTCTGGATACGGTAAATCTTGAACTTGCCAGAATAGATTGCAAAGTTTTAGGTGAAATCAGTGATATAAATGCCAGAGAAAGATATTGTTTTTTTGTTCTCAAGGAATCAAATCCTGATGCTGAATCTGCGGTTGTGGAGTGTTTTATAGGATGGAGGAGCTTTGATGCTCATAAGCATTTACTTCAGGATGGTATGCAGGTTATTGTTTCCGGATTCCCCGGCATTTATAAAAAATCAGGCAGATTCAGAATAGAAGTCACAAAGATTGAACCATTTGGAGAGGGTGCACTGAAACAGGCTTTTGAAGCACTCAAAAAGAAACTTGAAGAAAAGGGTTATTTTGCACCTGAGAGGAAAAAACCGCTGCCGGATATAATTCAAAAAATAGGGCTTGTTACCTCTTCAGCAGGTGCTGCAATAAAGGATTTTATGAGAAATCTCGGACATTTCGGGTTTCAGATTTATCATCTTGATGTGTTTGTTGAGGGGGATTATGCTGTTGATTCTGTTATTTCTGCCATCCGTTATTTTAACAGAAACATGCCGCATCTTGATGCGATAGTGATTATACGGGGAGGGGGGTCTCTTGAAAGTTTGAAAGCATTTAATGATGAGGCTGTTGCAAATGCAATTTTTGATTCAAGGATACCGATTATTACAGGCATTGGTCATGAAAGAGATATTACAATTGCTGATCTTGTTGCAGACAGAAGTTTATCCACACCAACCGCTGTTGCCGCTTTTATTCGCAATCAGAGGGAACAGTTGATCCAGAACTTTGAAGTTCTCATCGACAGGTTAATCTCTTTATCGCAGGAGATTCTTGAGGATTTACAGGATGCCATAGAAGCATTGAAACAGGATGTTTTTTATGGTTTTGAAAATATTTTACAGAGGTATGCCTTTTCCATAAGACACTGCGCTGAAAAAATGCATGGCTGTCTGAAGATTATTTTTGATTCTTACAGGTTTTTAGAAAAGAAATTTTTGAACCAGTTATCTTCCTGGCATATTCTGGTAAAACAGATGGAAAATTCCCTTTCGCTATTGAGCCATCATGCTGTTGCTGGATTTGAATCAGGTATCAACAGGATTAAAAATTCCATTGAGGTTGCGCAGGTCAGACTTTCTTCTTCAAATCCTGAGTCAATACTGGAAAGGGGATACAGCATTGTTTATGATACTAACAACAGGGTCGTAAAAGAATCGCAGCAGGTGGAAAAGGGGGAGGACATTCGCATCAAGCTCTATAAAGGAGAATTAATTTCGACAGTTAAAGAAACAGGTCTATTTGAAAATGGAGAAAAAGATGAAAGAGAAAGAAAAACTTAAAACAGCTCTGCAGAAACTTGAAAAGATTGTTGAAGAACTTAATAAAAAAGACATTGACATTGAGCAGGGCCTTGAAAAATTTCGTGAAGGCGTTGAATTGATTAAATTCTGCAGGGGACAGTTGCAGAAGGCAGAAAATGAATTTATTCAGCTTAAACAGGAACTTGAACAGGAAGATGAAGAACAGGAAGAACCAGAGCAAGATCAGGAAAGCAGCTGAAAATACAAGCAGAAGTTTCAGGGTTTCTGATTTACCACCAGATGAAAGACCGAGGGAGAGACTTTTGAAACTCGGACCAGAAGTTCTGTCATCCCAGGAACTTCTCGCCATCATCATCTCCAGTGGAGTTGCCGGTATGCCTGCAACAGGCATTGCACAGATGCTTGTTTCAAGATACGGTTCTCTTGCAGGTATAGCTGATGTTTCCACTGAAGAATTGAGAAAAGGAATAAAAGGGATGGGGACCGCCAGGATTGCAAGGCTCAAAGCATGCTTTGAAATAGCAAGAAGAATAGAAAACGAAAAAAGGGAAAGATCCTTTAATGAGAAAGATAAAAAAATTACGAATCCGGAATTAGCCTATGCAATGATAAAAAGGCGCCTATCTGATTACAGAAAAGAACATTTTTTTGTTATATCATTGAATTCCCGTAATAAAATTACCGGAATTGATGAGATATCAATCGGTACAATGGAAGCAAGCCTGGTTCATCCGCGAGAGACTTTTGGTGCGGCAATAAGACGAAACGCAGTAAAGGTTATTATCGCTCACAATCATCCCTCAGGGGATCCAGAACCTTCTGAGGACGACATCAATATTACCAAAAGGTTGAAAGAAGCGGGTTCAATTCTCGGGATAGAACTGCTTGACCATATTGTTGTATGCAGAAATTCATTTTTCAGTTTCAGGGAAAAAAATCTTATTGTGTAGTTCACTGAATAAATCCTTAATGAGATGCTTTCACCACGCCAGAAATTTTATTTGATGGTGGGTCTTATATGCGGTACATTCTTTTTTACCGTATGTCTTGGACCTGTTTTTACCCTTTTTCTTCTGAAACTTGGAGTCAGAGAAAAACTTATCGGTTTTCTCTCAATACTTCCATCCATAGCAGGAATTACGTCTTTGTGGATGATTAAATATATTTCGAACAATCCTGTCAGAATCTTTATCAAATCGGCATGGCTTCTTTTTGCGATAGAAGTCTGTTTTCTGCCAGTTTTTATTCTGGCAGATTTTTTCTCCTCAGGCATTATTCTTGCTGTTTTTTGCATACTGCTTTTATTTTTCTATTTTTCGACTCAGGGCTATGTGTATACCTGGTTTCCTGTGATTGAATCGGTGATTCCAGGTAATGAAAGAGGTTATTTTCTCGGGCAGTTGAGAATTTTACTGACTCTTTTTGGTTACGGGCTTCTTTATATATCTTCCAAAATACTCGGTCCTGAACCTGATTTTATAAGATTTTTCTATGTTGTGCTGATGGTGGCATTAATTTCATTTTTCTTTCCATATTTTCTTTCTTTGACAGGCATTCCGGATATAAAAAAAGAGACACCGGAAAAAATAGGTTTTCTTTCAGAATTCAGAGAAATTCTGCACAACAGTAATCACAACACATACTTCAAATTTCTTTTTATATGGACATTCACAACAGGCATTTCAGGTCCATTTCTAATACCATTTTATAAGACCGATCTTGGAATGAACACTTCTTTTTGTGTTACCCTTGTTTCAGCAAATACCCTGGGATATGGATTTTCTGTTTTTGGCTGGGGCAGAGTTGTTGACAGATATGGAAGCAGATATGTTTTATTTGTTTCATGTTTACTGGCAATCCTTCATATGCTGCTTCTTTCCCATATACATCTTTTTCCATTTGTTTTTTTAAGGAACATTCTGGTTCTGGCGTCTTTTCTGGGAGGAGTGGTTTTTGCGGGTCAGTTGATGGGAGATACTACCAGAAGGATGGCTCTGTCACCTGAAAAAAATAAGTTTTCATATTTTGCATACATGCTTGTATTCGGTGCCCAGCTACCGTCAATTATAGCATCTCCTGTTGCAGGATTTCTGATACAGAAAAACAGGGATCTTCAATTCGGAATTTACGGGATTTATCAGATTATTATGATTACCACAGGGTTGTTTTATGTGATACTTTTATATCAGATTTTCAAAATGAAACCATTGAAAGAAAAACCCGTTGTGGAATTGCTTAAAGATTCAATCACTGAAAGTCTTATGAGAATAGGAGATATCATAGCAAGTCCTCCATGATGAAAGACTGAATGAATTTTTTATTTTTCATTGTATAATCTAATTTTATGCTCACAGATAAAGAAAAAAATATTTTTTTTATTGGACAGATTGCAGGCAATGCCTATTATACTGTTGCTTTTAATGGCGTTCTGACTCTTTTTTTGCTGAAAATAGGAGTTAAAGAAGGGCTTCTTGGTTTTCTCTCCGTTATACCTTTTATCGTTGGTATTGGTTCTTCTCTTATCATTTCCTGGGTTGGAAGAAATTTTACAAGAATTCTGCGTCCGGCCGCATGTGTTATCGTTGGACTTGCGTTTTTTCTTCTGCCTCTTTTTCTAATAACAGAAAAGTTGGGATTTGTTCCGAGTATCCTTTATTATTCTATATTTACTTTCCTTTTTTGGGCCGGTACCCAGGTTTCAACGCTTGCCTGGTTTCCTGTTGTTCAGGTATGGGTTCCAGAGCAGGAAAGGGGAAGGTTTTTTGGAATATTGAGATTCACCTCGACCATCGTGGGTTTTGCTTTTTTAAGGCTAAGTTCATTTCTGCTCGGTCCTGATCCCTCTTTTTTGCAGTTTTTCAATGTGATGTTTTTGATAACAGTTTTTTCTGTAATCTGGCCATTCAGTTATTTCCATGTTTCAATGCCGTCATCATCATTTGAGGAAAAAAAACAGGAGGAACCAGCGGTTCTTTTCAGGGAGATTTTTTCAAACAGGGAAAGAAGGCTTTATTTTGGTTTTTATTTTCTGTGGAATCTTTTTTCATATATAATCGCTCCATTTGTAATACCATTTTATAAGACAGTGTTGAATCTGCCCTCGTCTTTCTGCGTGTTTTTAAATTCCATCAGCATCCTGGGTATGGGCGGTCTTGCGTTTGTCTGGGGAAAGGTGAATGATTTCAGAGGAAGCAGGTTTGTTCTGTTTTTTTCGTTTGTTCTGGGGATGCTGTATTGTTTGCTTATTGCGCATATCCATCTTTTCCCTTCAGAAGGTTTAAGAAAAGCTCTTGTTTTCATTTCAATCATAGGAGGTGTTGCAGCCGGCGGTCAATTGATGGGAGACACAACTCGTAGGTTTCTTATTGCACCTGAAAAGGGTCGGGTGGCATTCTACTCGTATCTTGTAATTTTTGGGGGACAGCTACCCGCTCTGATCATGCCGCCAGTAAGCGGCAGGGTTATTGAAAATTACAGAAATATTAATATCGGTGGCTACGGCATATATCAGATACTTTTTCTTATCTGCGCCGCGATTCACATTGTACTTCTGGCAATGATTCTCAGGATGAAACCCATTAAGGAAAAACCTGTGGGCGAAGTTTTTAAGGATGTTATCGTAGAAAATTTGAACAAACTGAGAGATTTGATTGCATCTCCAGCGTGAATGGAAAATTTTTCATCTTTTGTTGTGGTATAATCTTGTCATAACACAAATTCGGCCATGACTGAAAAAAACAAAAGATATCTTGTTCTATTACCCTTTTTCTATAAAAATCGTACCGGGTTTATTGTTGAAAAATTTTTTGATACAACTTCGGATTTTTCATCAGTACTCCATCTTACTTCCAGATGGACAAGAATTGATGATTTCAGAACCAGGCTCTATTTATTGAAGAAAAAACCTTTAATCCCACCCTGCAGTTATTCTCTAAAAGCATTTGCGGGAAAAATTGTCCAGGAGAAAACAGGATACAGGTTGATTTCGGGAATTGAACAGCTTTTAATTCTGCTTGATCTCTGTGGAGAACTGGCTGCAAAAAGGAAGATGTCATTTGTTTCCCTTGCTGAAAAAGTGAGATCTTTTATAAAAGATTTTAAGGTTTCTCATGAAAAATTTGAATTTGAACTATGGATGGATGAGATTGAAAAGTACCCCTGGAAATATGAAGAAAACAGGGATCTTGTGAAAGAAGTAATGAAAATTATGCAGAATTATCAAAATTTTCTTGAAGAAAAATCGCTTGTTGATGAGGATGACCTTTACAGAATTGCGTCAGATTATATTGAAGATTTGAATTTTAATACTGTTCTTCTTGAAGGAATGGTTGAGTTTATTCCATCTCAAAAAAGATTTATCCAGAAAGTGTCCGAACGATCAAGACTTTTTATATGCGTTTATCAGTTTGATGAAAATGCTCCTTTTGATGCCAGAAAATATATTCTCAAACCAAATTTTGAATTTTTAAAATCCATCACAGACAGTATCATTACTATTGATGCAGCCGGCAAAATTGATGATTGTATTGTTTACAATTTCCCTTCGCCTGATGAGGAAATCAGGGGTATTGGAGAAATGATAGTCAGAAAGATGAATGAGGATAAAAAGATGAACTGGGAGGATTTTCTTGTTGTTTTTCCTCAGATGCTCTCTTACAGAGAACCTGTTCAGAGAATTTTCACAAGATTAAAGATTCCATTCTGCATGACCCCTGGCTATGTTTTAAGTCAGGATCCATCGGTTGTTGCAATAATTTCATTTCTGAACTGGCTTGATTCTCCGCTGTGGTGGGAAAGCATTATGTCTCTTTTTACATCTCCATTTTTTTCATTTGATTTTGAAGAAGCAATAAAATTTTCAGAAGAATCCAGAAAAGTATTCAAGGGAATGGGTTTTTTCCCGGATAAAAACTGGCTGAGAAAATGGGAGAACTGGAAAAAACTTGAAGAAGCAAAAAGTTGTATGGAAGCTGAAAAAACATCCTTGCTTGGCTGGACAGAAGGGTTGTTGACTGCTCTTGAAAAAATTGGATGGCGTGAGTTTGATGCCGAAGGAAAAATTGCTTTGATGGATGTACTGGAAGAATTGAAAAGTGAAATAAGGGTGGACAGACAATCATTTGTAAAAATTTTCAAAAGTGCACTTGACCTGACAGAAGTTGAGAAAAGCAAAGGATATGGAGTTAGAGTTATGGGGATTCTTGATTCAACCGGTCTTGAAACAGAGTTTGCATTTTTCGGTGGCGCAACGGATGATGCCCTTCCTGAAGCAGCAACGACAGAGGAATTTTTTCTTCCGGATAACCTGAAAGAAAAATTAAAACTATCCACCTATAATTCGAGGGTTGCCAGGGAAAGACTTGATATCCACAGATTGAAAATGTCCCATGACAGAGTTATTTTTTCTTATCCTTCAAAGGTTTCAGGAAGACAGAAGGGAAAATCCATAATGCTTTATAAAATAAAAGAATCATCTTACGGTGCAACAGCTTATGTTTCAGGCACTGAGACCATTTTTTCTCTTAAGATTGACATTGAAAAATTCAGAAAAAAATTTATTGAGGATGGAATACTGCATTTTTCTGTCAGCCAGCTTGACAGTATTGCAAGATGTCCATACGATTTTTACCTGACCTATGTGGAAGGTATAGAACCTTACAGATCTCCTGAAGTTGAAGAAATTCCTGAATTCTGGGGTATATTGCTGCATTCAGCCGCAGAAAAAGCGGCAGCAAACTTTAAGGGAAGGGTTATGGATAAAGACATTATCAGACAGCAGTATGATAGTTTTTGCCGATATGTCAATAGGTTTATTGAAGAACCACATCTTGTTTCAGGAGAGTTTTTTTACAGGATTCCTTCTGTGATGAGAAATTTTCTTGAGAGAAGAAAGGAATCAGTTTTTAACTCCTTCAGGGAAGCGCTGGATGCCCATATCGGGCATAAAATCGTTGAACTTGAAAGGATGATGAAGGTAAAAGTCGGTAAAATCGTGATAACAGGAAAATTTGATCGTATTGAAAAAAAGCCGGATGGAAATTTTGAAATAATTGATCTCAAAAGTGGGAAGATACCTGAGATCAGGAAAAAATTTCCTCAATCGGATGATTGTTTTGAACTTGATAATCTTGAACTTCCATTATACGCTCTTATGTATTATAAAATGACAGGTATTAAACCTGATGTTTTGGTCTGGTCTCTGAATTTTGATGAACCTGAATTTGAAAAGGGCTTTCCACAGATATCCGGATTTCTTGAGGCATTTGAAAACAGTCTTAATATCGCTGCAGAGAAAATTCTTGATGGAAATTTCAGATTTGATAAAAAAGGTAAAAATTGTTTTGGTTGCCGTTTTTCAAATTACTGTGTGGTGAAGGGTGATGAGGGTGAACAATAATTCTGAAATAAATCTATCGGTTAAGATTATTCACGCTTCGGCTGGAACAGGTAAGACATACAGGTTAACAAATGAATTTGTAGATCATGCTGAGAAAAGGGATTTTGCGGATTCAATGAGGAGACTTGTTGCGATAACCTTTTCGGAAAAAGCATCCTGTGAAATGAAAACAAGGATAGTTCAGAGTATTTTTGAAAAGGTCATCAATCAACTCAGAAATGAAGAGAAAAAAATTGAGTGTGAAAACCAGCTTTTCCTTTTAAGAATATCAACAATTCACTCATTCTGCAGGAGTTTGCTTAAAAGGTTTTCCTTTCTGTTTCAGATGGATCCGAATTTTTCAGTCTGCCAGCCGGAACAGTCTTATGTTTTTTTCAGGCGCGCCCTTTCGGTTTTTCTGGAAAAGACCAATCCGGATAACAGAATATTGAATAACCTGAAACCGATGAAATTGAAAAGTTTTCTGGATTATATGGAGGAACTCAATAATACTCATCCCCAGGTGTTTCTTGGTAGACCAGGAGACAAAAAATTCAGTGAGCCGATGTTTGAGTGTTTCAGAGAAATTAAAAAAATATATTCTGAAATAAAACAGCAAAACTATGTGATGGATTTTGACGACCTTGAATCTCTTGCATATCTTTTAATCTGCGAACATCCGGAGGCTTTGAATATTCTAAACGACTTTGATCAGGCTGTTGACTTTATTCTTGTTGATGAATTTCAGGATACAAGCCTTCTGCAATGGAAAATAATCAGAGAGTTTTCAAGAGAATGGATTTCTGGCAGGGGAGCAAAGGCAGAATCAGGAAGGGACTATGGTTTATTTTTTGTTGGAGATAGAAAACAATCAATTTATTTTTTTCGTGGTGCTGAAAATACGGTTTTTGACGATGCAAAAAAATTCTATGCTCCTTATGTAAAGAATGAGTTTTTAACAACAAACCACAGGAGTTTTCCGGAAATTATTGATTTTGTTAATGATGTTTTTGATGGACAGAATGGGTTTCCTTTTGAGGAAAAACTTTCAGTCAGCAGTAAATTTTCTGAAAGAAATCACGGCTTTGTTGAAATTGAATTCTTTGACAGAGGTGAAAGCATAAGAAACGAAAAACAACGAGAGTACGAATGGATATCTAAAAAAATTTTATCGCTCATCAAAAAAAATTTTGCTGTTTATGATAAAAAGCAGGATACGTATCGTCCGGTAGAGTTTGGAGATATTGCGGTTTTGATGCGGAAAAGAACACATCTGTCTGTTCTTGAAGATTGCTTCAGGAAGTATTCAATTCCTTTTGTTAATGTTGGTGGAATAGGTTTTTATCAGGAGCCTGAAATTGTATTTCTTATTTCTCTTCTCTGTGTTCTTGCGGACCCCTCTGACATGCTTTCATTGAAAAATGTCATTGATTCAATTTTTGATATTGACCAGAAGAAAATTGATAACTGGCGGGATCTTTTGAAAAAAGATTTTGCTTCTTCTGTCATGGATAGAATCATTACGGAGCTTGCCATTTTTTCAAGACTTGGTTCTCAGGCTCGTGCAAATGTTGAGAAGTTTTTAATGCTGGTGCATGAGATGAGAGATATTCCTTTCTTCCAGATGGTTCAGAATTTCAGAAGAATTTCTTCCAGGACTGAGGAACCAAAAGCGGATGTATTTTCTGAACAGCAAAATGCTGTCAGGGTTCTGACCGTTCACGCATCAAAGGGTCTTGAATTTCCGGTTGTTTTCCTTACCGGCATTGAACAGGGAAAGCCTGATACATCCAAAATTAAACTAATGCATAAAAGGGTGGATGAACATGATGCGGATTATGTTTTTGTTTTCAAACAGGATAAGGATTCTTTTTACTTTGATTACGTGGAAGCGATGGAAGAGGAAGAAAAAAGAACTCTTTATGTTGCTCTGACAAGAGCAAGGCAGGGTTTGATAATAACCGGTGCCTCTCAAAAAAGCGTCTGGTTTGAACTTTTAAAGAAATTTGAGCAGGATTATCCGGCTGAACAAGTTTCTTATCAAGTGATACCTGTTGCGCAGGACATTATTCTGCCTGTGAGGCAATTACCTCTGGTTTCCAGAAAGATTGTTTCCCCTGTTTCTTTTTCCTCGTCCAGGGAAATTTATGATATTTTCAGACATAAGATAGGAATTGTCATACACAAAATTATCCAGGAAATTTCGAACAATATCCTTGTTCCTGAACTTGCACCTGTGAAAAAAAGAACAGAATATTTATTGAAAAAGATGAAAATAAATGAGGATGCTGCTGAAGAAATAGAAGTCCATATTGAGAATTTATTGAAACCACAACTAAAGCAGATTATAATTCCGAGGAAGAATTCTTTCAGTGAACTGGAGTTTCTGGCAGAAATAGACGGTCGTTGCACTTATGGGGTTATTGACAGGGTTATTTGTGAAAATGATACATGCATGATTTATGATTTTAAAACCAGGCACAGCAAGGAAATTTTGGATTCAGATATTGAGCAACTCAAACTTTATAAACAGGGTATCAGTCAGCTTTTCAGTGTCAGGCAGATACAGACATTCATTATTTTCACATTTTGGGGTATAATAAAAAGTGTGGAGATTCAGTCCGGTAATGTTTAATCAGGAGGAAATATGAAAAGGACGCCGATTGGTCTGGTGATGATGAATGATGAACGTGAACATGTCTGGAAGGCAAATGAAAAAGAAAATATGAATGTTCTGAATAAATGGGCTGATCTTCTGAGAAAAAACCTTAAGGATAGAACAGGATCCGCACCTGAAATCATTGTTGGTTCTGAGACTGTTAAAAGTATAAAAACGGCAAGAAAAGTGGGAGAACAGCTTGTCAGAAGTAACTGTAAACAGATAATAATGTGCTATAATGTGTGGGATTTTCCTTATCTCGTCTGGCCCTTTATTCAAACAATCGGGCTTGATAAACCGGTGCTGTCCCTTTCAAACAACAATGGTGCTTATCCTGGAAATGTCGGGCTACTGGCTACAGATGGTGCTTTGAGACAGGCCGGTATCAGAACTCACAGGATAGTTGGAGATATTGATGATTCCGGTACACTTGAGGAAGTGATAAAGTGGGTTAATGCATCTCAGGCAGCAACCTGTATAAAGAATGAGGTTTATGGTTGTTATGGTGGTCATTCTATGGGAATGGAAACCGGATACTTTCACCTTGTTCCGACAATAAAATATTTTGGCGTGACAGTTTATCAGATAGACCAGCTTTTACTTCTGAAAACAATGGAAAAAATTTCTGGTGCTGAGATTGAAAAAGGTTTTGCCTGGTTTACAGAGATGCTTGGAGACAGGATTTTGTATGATGGAAAAATGCTGACTCCAGAAACATTAAAAAAACAGATCGCTCTTTATCTCGCAATGAAAAAGATTAACCAGGAATATGACTTTGATTTTTGCGGTCTCAAAGGGCAGAGAGAACTTACAGAACATGTGTGTCTCGGTGATGTTCCTGAGATGCTTATGAATGATCCATATGATTGGGATGGACCGAAGGAACCTTTTGTATGTTCCACTGAGGCTGATTCTTATGCCGCTGTGACCATGCAGATATTGAAATATTGCAGTGGCGGACTGCCTGTTCTATTTATGGATGTGAGGCTGTATCATCCTGATATTGATGTCTGGGATTTCTGCAATTCAGGCAATCACGCAAGCTATTACGCTGCGTTAAGTGATGACCCGGTTGAGAATTTCAAGAAGATAACCTTTCATCCTGCTCTTGAATTCTATTTCAAAGCAGGTGGTGCATCTGTTGAGTTTGATGCAGCAGCAGGTCCACTTACATTTGCGCGGCTCGGTTTATGGGACGATAAACCCTATATGGTCATTATCAGAGGAGAAAGTTTATCCTTGGATTCCAACTTAAGAAAAAAAATCAACTCTGAAACAAATCCCACATGGCCTCATGTCCATGCGAAGCTTGACTGTGATTTCAATAATTTTCTTAAAGTTTTTCCATGCAACCACATAATTGCCGTTGCCGGAGACCATGTAAAAACCCTGAAATACTTCTGTGAGATCTGTAAAATAACTCCGGTGGTGTGCGAAAAAGGAGAAAAAATATCAGAGATATGGGAACTGGTAAAGTAAGTTTTCAAAAAAAAATTGTTTTAGGGCTTTTAATCTTATGGGCTGTTCTTCTTGTTGTGTTCGGATTGGTGCGCATGGGATTGTTTCCTGGAAAGAAAGTGGTTGTTTATTTCTTTCAGAACAAGCAGGATGGTTCACTGTCTCTTGTACCAGTGGAAAGACCGATTAAGGCGTTTTTCGTGGCTGATGTTTCAGAAAAAATAAGATTTGCTGTGAATCAGCTTATTTCCGGACCAACAGCAGATGAGATTGCAGCAGGTTATATTTCGTGTGTTCCGGACGAAGCGCAGGTTCTGGATGTAAAGAAACAGGATAATCTGATTTATCTGAATTTCAGCAGTGAGATTGAATCCGGAGGGGGTATTTCAGAAATTAAGGGAAGACTTGTTCAGATTGTTTTCACCGCCACACAGTTTGAACCTGATGCGGGTGTGAGAATTTTGATTGAAGGCAAAGAAATCAAGAGTTTCAGTGGTGAAGGAATAACAGATGTTGAAAAACCAATGTACAGAAATGATTTTTCGGAATTTTTACAGGGAGAAAAAAATGAAAGATAAAATTCATCCAGCATATAATGAAGCTAAAATTATCTGTGCCTGCGGGAACATTGTTAACACCCGTTCAACCAGGTCAGAAATAAGGCTTGAAATATGTTCAAACTGTCATCCATTCTATACCGGAAAACAGAAGATTATTGATACAGCGGGTATGGTGGAGAAATTCAGGAAAAGATATGGTGATAAGGTTTCAAGAAAGGACTGATTTAATTGAGAAGATTGAGAATCTGAATGCTGAATTCGACAGTCTTGTTTCTTTTGTTTCAGATCCTGCCAGTATTTCCAGCTCAGAGTACAGAGAAAAATTAAAAAGGATGGGTGAGATAAGCGAGATTGTTGGAAAAGGGAAAAAATACCTTTCTCTGTGTCAGAAGATAGAACAGCTTAAAGAACTTGAACAGGATGAGTCTCTTGCTGAGATTGTTGAGGAAGAATATGCGGCTATTTCTGATGAGATTGCTGCGATTGAAAAAGAGATTGAAGAATTCTTTTTTTCATCTCCTGAGGATAAGAAAGATTGCATTGTGGAAATACGCGCGGGAACCGGTGGGCAGGAAGCAGCCCTCTTTGCCGCTGATCTGTTCAGAATGTACAGCAAATTTGCCGAAAAAAAGAATTGGGAAATTGAGGTTTTTGACTTTCATGCTTCAGAACTTGGTGGTTTCAAGGAAATAATTTTCCTTGTGCATGGTGAGTATGCCTATGGCAATTTCAGGTACGAAAGTGGTGTGCATAGAGTTCAAAGGGTCCCTGACACTGAAGCATCCGGAAGAATTCACACTTCTGCGGCAACAGTTGCTGTTTTTCCATATGTTGAAGAAAACCAGATTGAAATTAACCCAGAAGATTTGAAGATAGAAACCTTCTGTTCTTCCGGTCATGGCGGTCAGAGCGTCAATACAACATATTCGGCTGTCAGAATAACCCATATCCCGACAGGAATTACTGTAAGCTGTCAGGATGAAAGAAGTCAGATTCAGAATCGCGCCCGTGCAATGAAGATTTTGAGGGCAAGACTTCAGGATTTGATAAAAAAACAGAAAGAACAAAAAATGTCCCTGGAGAGAAAAAATCAGATAAAATCCGGAGACAGAAGTGAAAAAATCAGGACATACAATTTCCCTCAGAATAGAGTTACAGACCACAGGATAGGTCTTACCCTTTATAATCTTCAGAACATTCTCAGCGGTGAAATTGATATTTTGATTGAAGCGCTGAGAAAAGGAGGAAGGGATGAACAGGGATAAAAAATTATGGTTCGTTTCGTTTGTTTTCCTGCTTTCTGTGTTTTTTACAGGCAGCTTTGCTATTTCTGCTGAGATGACAGACAATATCAAAAAGGGAATATCAAGAATGTCAATGAACAGACTTGATGATGCCAGGATGTATTTTGAACGCGAGACATCATCTAACCCTGGAAACGGACTTGCTTATTACTATATCGGCGAAGTTTTTTACAGGAAAGCGGAATTTTCTAAGGCTCTTGAAAACTATCAAAAAGCAATTGAAATTGAGCCGGATAAACCAGCATACAATCTTGGTGCAGGCATTGCTTATCTTGCGCTCGGTCAGACCGATAAGGCAATAGAAAAACTCCAGGCAATTATTACAGGGGCACCCGGAACATATGAGGCAAAACAGGCAGAACAGATACTCGCCAGAATAAAAAATACTGGCAGGGATAGGGAAATAGTGGAGAAATGGCAGAACGCGGAAAAGAGTCTTGGAGTGGAAAAGGTGGTTGAAAAAGTGGAAAAACCCGAAGCAGGTCCTGTGCCTGTTCAAACCATTTCAGTTGAGGCTCTGGTTAAGGATGCACGGTTTGGACCTGAGACAAAGAGAAAAGAAGCAAGCAGAGCTCTTTACAGCCTGACACCTTCCCAGATTGAACCGTATCTTTCCCAGTTTATCGCTCAGATGGACAAAGAAAAGAATGAAGATGTTAAGAAAAATCTTCTGCTTGTCATAGGCAGGACCCAGACCAGAGAAGCTGTTGACTATCTTTTCAATGTGCTGGAAAGTCCAAATTATCTTTTTGATACAAAGATGGTTGCCCTTGCAGGACTTTCAGAAACATTGAATCCAGAAGCAGCAGAGAAATTGAAAAATGTTCTGGATAAAATGGTAACGGATAAAATGCTTGTCAGAGAGGAAGCGAAAAAAAGAATTGAAGCGACTGAAAAAAGAATTGATGAACTTGAGTCGCAAAAGTTTGTTTTGAGAAACGATATTGCCAAACTGCGTGTCCAGCGCCAGGAAATTTACGATAAACTAAACGTTCAACCAGGTGGTGAGGAAGGGCCTGCGATGCCGGTGATTGCGCCACCGGAGACTCCTGCCGGTGAGAAACCTGTGGAAATTCTTACTCCTGAACAGGTAAAGCAATTGCGGGCACAGTTGCGAACCATTGAAAAGGATATTAATTCAAAAGAATCAAGAATTTCAAGACTGGAAAGGCAGATCGAAACACTGAAGTCAGAGATTACCAGGAACCAGCAGCTTCTTGTCAAAAGATACGGCACAGGGACTGTAAAGGTTCTTGGAGTTACAAGGACTGCGGCGGTTCAATCAGAGGAGCAGCCAACTCCCGGTATTCCGCCTGAGATGATGCAACCCGGAGGACCCGGTCAACCGGCTTTCACTCAGGCCGGAGCAGAGGAGGAGCAGGAGCAATCCCTGGCTCTCTCTATCATAAAAATTCTGGGTAGAATCGGCAAACCCGATCATCTTTCAGTAATTGAAAGGGCATGGGAGGAATATAAAGCGAATTCTTTTGAGCTTGACTATGGTCTTGTGAGGGCTCAGCTGGGTTCCTATGAGTATATTGAAAAACTTGTCAGCAGGCTTCAGGAAGATTATCCGGCTTCTGATACAAATGAGATCTATTTTCGTGCTGATATTGTGAAAACACTTGGCAATTATCTTGCCGGACATGAAAACCAGGATTATACAGAACTTCTGGGATACCTTGCTGAATCAGACCCGAACCAGGTGATCAAAATTGCCGCAAATCAAGCGCTTTCAAAAATCAGGACAAAGGAAACGCCTGCCAGGCAGACCTGAATCAGAGGTAGTTTGTTTACTCAGAAGAGCAGAAGAATTACTTTCTGATGCCGGCATTCCTGAACCACTGCTTGAATCAGAGTTGATACTTGCACATCTGCTGAATACGCAAAGATACAATCTTTACATAGATCCACCCGGCATAACAGAAAAAATAAGACAGGATTTTTTCTTTCTTGTTTCAAAAAGAGCCAATCGTATTCCGCTTGCGTATCTTTTGAAAGAGGTATATTTTTACAATCATAAATTTCATATTTCAAAAGGTGTTTTTATTCCAAGACCTGAAACAGAAACCATTATAAGTTGCGCAATGGAATTTATTAAAGAAAGAAATAAAAAAATAGACATTCTTGACATCTGCACCGGATGCGGTGTGCTGGCCATTGTTCTCGCCAGAATTTTTCCTGAGGCTACTGTGGTTGCGACGGATATTTCAAAGAAGGCGGTCAGTCTTGCCCGAAAAAATATCTGTTTTCATAATCTTCAGTCCAGAGTTTCTGCTGTGCGGGCTGACCTTATTCCGGAAGGATTGTATACAGAGTTTACATTAATTGTGAGCAATCCACCGTATCTCACCGGAGATGAGATAATTCAGGCAGAACCAGAAATAAGAAAGGAGCCATTTGGTTCCCTTTATGGTGGCAAAGATGGAATGGATATTTTTTATAGAATACTGGATATAACTCCAAAAATTCTTTCAAAAGATGGATTTTTGATTATGGAAATTTCGCCTGTCCAGGTCAGATATTTCAGGGAACTTAAAAACCCAAACTTTTCTCTTGTTTCTGTTTGCAAAGACATCTGCGGTAATGACAGGGTGGTCATTCTCAAAAAAACATTTAATTAAGTTTTTATCTGTGGTAAAATTTATCAAAAAAAAGGAAATTAATGGACAGATTTGTTATTGAAGGCGGTGTCACATTGAAGGGAGATGTATCTGCTTCAGGTGCAAAAAATGCTGTTCTTCCAATACTTGCCGCCTCAATTATGGCAAAAGACACAAGTGTGATTCACAATGTGCCGGACCTTCAGGATGTCAAAACAATGCTGAAAATTCTGGAATACCTTGGAGCAAAAGCAAGTTTCAAAAATGCCACAATTGAAATTGACCCAAAAGGTATTCACAGGTACGACGCACCGTATGAGTTTGTCAAAACAATGAGGGCTTCTATTGCCCTTCTTGGACCCGTTATTGCAAGAATGGGAAAAGCGCGTTTTTCCCTTCCTGGAGGATGTGTTATTGGCTCAAGGCCCATAGATCTGCACATAAAAGGATTGCAGAGGCTCGGAGTTGATGTGCGGGTTGAGGGTGGTTATGTTTTGGCTGAAACAAGTGGAAAATTAAAAGGTAATTACATCTTTCTTGGTGGATCATTTGGTTCAAGTGTTCTTGCAACCGCCAATGTTATGTGTGCGGCAACAATGGCTAAGGGTACAACAGTGATTGAATTTGCAGCATGCGAACCTGAAATAACTGATCTGGCACGTTTTCTGGTTAAAATGGGAGCAAAAATTGATGGTATCGGTTCACCCTGTATCACCATTACCGGAGTAAAAAGTTTACATGGAACAGAGCACAGTATGATTCCTGACAGGATTGAAACAGGAACATTTTTGGTCGCAGGAGCGATAACCGGTGGTTGTGTTACTGTTGAGAAATGTCAGCCACTTCATCTCGGCGCTTTTCTTGAAAAACTTAATGAGGCAGGAGTTGAGATAAAAACCGGAAAAAACTTTATCACGGTGAAAGGCAAAAACAGATGGAAATCCGTTGACGTTGTTACACTTGCATATCCTGGTTTCCCGACAGATCTTCAGGCTCAGATGATGGCATTTCTTTCTCTTGCTGATGGGGTGAGTGTTATTACTGAAAAGGTATTTCCGGAAAGGTTTATTCATGCCGGTGAGCTGAATCGTCTTGGTGCAAATATAAGTCTTGATGGAGCAAAAGCCATTGTTAAAGGTGTCAGGAAACTTTTTGGTGCAAGGGTGATGGCTTCTGATCTTCGTGCAAGCGCTGCGCTGGTTCTTGCAGGACTTGCCGCTGAGGGAACCACATATGTCTCAAGAATTTACCATCTGTTCAGAGGATACCAGAAATTTGAAGAGAAACTCAGTACAATTGGAGCAAGAATAAGAAAAGAAAAGGATACAATGACATGAAAAAAGAAATAAGAGTTGCGGTCGCTGGTGCTTGTGGAAGAATGGGTTCAACCATAATATCACTTTTAAGCAAAACACCTGATATGAAACCTGTCTGGGTGTTTGAATCAAAAAATCATCCGTCGGTTGGATCAGAGGTTATTTCAGGTCTTGTTATAAAAGATAATCTTGATCAGTGTCCTGATGCTGATGTTCTAATTGATTTTACAGCTCCGGAAGCTTCTATAATGAATCTCGAGATTGCAAAGAAAAAGGGGTTAAAGTCAGTCGTGGGCACAACAGGTTTTTCGAAAGAGCAGATTGATATTATAAGGTCTTTTTCAAAGGAAATTCCTGTTGTCGTTTCTCCCAATATGAGTATAGGTGTTAACATCATGATGAAACTTGTTGAGATTGCTTCGCAGTTATTGGGGAAGGAATACGAGGTGGAAATAATTGAAACACATCACCACAATAAAAAAGATGCTCCGAGCGGAACCGCACTGAAAATAGGAGAGATAATAAATTCTGTTAGAGGAAAGGATTCAAGAGAGGGATTTGTCTGTGGAAGATCCGGAAATATCGGTCAGAGAAGTCCTGAGGAGATAGGAATACATGCGGTTAGGATTTCAGAGGTTGTTGGCGAGCATGTTGTGCTGTTTGGAGGAAAGGGGGAGATACTTGAGATTTCTCACAGGTGTTTCAACAGAGAATCTTTTGCGCAGGGATCCATTTTAGCTGCCAGATTTATTGTTGAGAAAGAAGCAGGATTTTACCAGATGTCTGATGTGATAAACTGGCTCAGGAAATCATCCTGAAATAATTCAAAATGCGCATATTTTCATTTTTTGCAAGGAGAGGATATGTTTGAGATCAGTGAAAAAATGAAGAAACTTCCGCCTTATCTTTTTGCGGAAATTGACAGGAAACGAAAACAACTTATTGCTCAGGGGCATCAGGTTATCAGTTTTGGGGTTGGGGATCCTGACCTGCCAACTCCCGAAAGAATAGTTGAAGCGATGAGGAAAGCAGTTAAAGACCCTGCTGTTCACAGATATCCCTTCGGAAAAGGCAGGTCGGATTTCAGAAAAGCGATAGCTGATTATTACAGGAAATATTCTGATGTCAGTCTTGATTATGAAAAAGAAATCTGTGTTTTAATAGGTTCAAAAGAAGGGATTGCGCATTTCCCTTTTGCTTTTGTGAATGACACAGATGTGACTCTTGTTCCTGAACCGGGTTATCCTGTTTATCAGATCGGCACGATCCTGGCAGGAGGTACGCCATATTTTATGCCATTGAAAGAGGAAAACGATTTTCTTCCTGATTTCGGCAGGATCCCATCTTCAGTGCTTGAGAAAGCAAAAATTATGTATCTCAACTATCCAAACAATCCCACCTCAGCGTGTGCCGGGACTGATTTTTTGAAGGAAGCAATCTCATTCTGCAAAAAACACAGTATTATCATTGTTTACGACGCGGCATATCACGAGCTTTATTACGAGGGTAAAAGACCTGTGAGTTTTTTATCAATTCCTGGAGCAAAGGATATCGGCATAGAAATACATTCCCTGTCAAAAACATACAATATGACAGGATGGAGGATTGGATGGGCATGCGGAAATGAGAAACTTGTTTCAGCACTTGCGACGCTGAAGGAAAATATAGATTCAGGAACCTTTGAAGCGATTCAGATAGCGGGTATTGAGTGTCTTTCCGGACCTCAGGATGATGTTGAAAGAATGCGAATGATATATCAGAAAAGAAGGGATGTTCTGGTTGAAGGTTTGAAAAATATGAATTTTAAGGTTAAAATACCGTCGGCGACATTTTACCTCTGGCTTGCTGTTGATGGAAGTTCCCTTTCCTTTGCCGAAAACTTGCTTCTGAGGGCAAATATTATTGTCACTCCGGGGATAGGTTTTGGACCTTCAGGAGAAGGATATGTTAGATTTGCGCTTACTATTGATGAAGAGAAAATCAGAGTTGCAATTGAAAAAATGAAACAGTTTTTTAATGGAGGTAAGGATGGACAATCCTGAGGTTGTTGTGATTGTCGGAAGCAAAAACGATCTTTCGTTTCTTGATGGCGCAAAGGAGATTTTTGAAAAATTTGGAGTTTTATACAGCATTGAGGTGATGTCAGCTCACAGAAGTCTTGATAAAACTGTTGCCTTTGCTGAATCAGCCCGTGCAAAAGGAATAAAGGTTATTATCGCCTGCGCGGGTATGGCTGCTCATCTGCCGGGTGTGATTGCCGCAAAGACAACCCTTCCGGTAATTGGGGTACCATTACCAACAAGTGAGATTGCTGGAGTGGATTCTCTTTATTCAATGGTTCAGATGCCTTCAGGAGTGCCTGTCGGAACAATGGCCATAGGTAAATCAGGTGTAAAAAATGCTGCTATTTTTGCGATTGAGATTCTTGCTATTGCAAATGAAACACTGTACAATAAACTTGTGGATTTTAAAAATTCATTAAAGTGAAAAGGAGGAAATCATGGAAAACTTTGCAACTTATAAAGACGGAGTTGGAGTTAGCCAGGATATTTTTACCACTCTTGCCAGATATTCACCCGGTGGTGTTTTTGATGTTTTCGCATCAGACCAGCACAGTTCATACCTGAAACTTACAGACGCTTACTTCAAGCATATCGGCATCAACAAAAAACCTGATGATAATGATGTGAAAGAGGTCTGTTTGAGGTTTGCAAGACATCTCGGAGGAAATACCACTGCGGCTCTTTTCAATCATCTTGCATATCTTTCGCCGTCTTTTAGAGAAACACTCGGTAAAGATGTGATGCTGATTGGAAGGCTTGAAGATACAAATACAGAATCAGTTGATGGCGGAGTCGGTCAGATTGCGAGATTTGCGGTTAAGCCGGATGAGGTTGCACATGCCGTTGATGGATTCAAGATTCTGGTTAAGTTAAATCCAAATCACAGGTCCAGCTGGGAAAAAAATATTGAATTTGCAAATGAGGCTTTTGAAGCGGCAAAGAAATTCAATAAACCTCTTTTTACTGAAACCCTTCTTTTCCAGCTTCCAGGAGAAAGCAAGATTGATTTTGCAAAGAGACTTCCTGAACAGCTAATTGAAATGGCAAAAGACTTTGGGCCAATCGGACATTTTTATAAAACCCAGATACCACTGCTCTGGATTGAAGACGCTGGAAAAATCATTCAAATTGCAAGTCCTCAGGTTGTTCGGGATGTGGCTGAAGAGATGGAAAAAATTTCACCAAGACCCATGCTTCTTCTGAGTGCGGCTGTTGATTTTGAGCAGTACTGCGCTCAGTACGGGATTGTTTGTGATCTGATAGCAGGACCAATGTGTGGAAGAGCCTATTTCAAGGAGGCCTTTACAGATCCATCAACAAAAGACTGGGATACCCTTGAAAAGTCTTTTGTAAAAATTGCCATCCCGCGCATTCAGATAATAAGACGACTGGCTTATGCAATGTCTCGGCCATGGTGGTATAAATTTTCTTCGATAAGTGAAAAAGCAAAGTCTCTTATAAAAATTGATTCAAGAAAGATTTTCTCTGTGAAGGCTGATTTTGGATATTGAAATGAAAAGAATTGCTGTTCTGACAAGTGGTGGTGATGCTTCTGGAATGAATTGTGCCATAAGGTCTGTGGTCAGGTCTGCTATTTCCAGAGGGATAATGGTTACAGGTATCAAAAGAGGTTTTAGAGGGTTGTATGAAAATGATTTTATTCAGCTTACTTCAAGAAGTGTCAGCGGGTTGATTAATAAGGGTGGCACCATTTTGAGGACCATCAGATTTCCTGAGTTTAAAAATGAAAATATCCAGAAGCAGTGTCTAAAAAATCTTAATGAAGCAGGAATTGAGGCTCTTGTTGTAATAGGGGGCGATGGTTCAAGTCGTGGAGCATTTTCATTTCACTCAAAATGGAATTTTCCTGTCTGTGTTATACCTGCTTCAATTGATAATGATATATCTGGTACTGACTTTACAATTGGTTTTGACACAGCTGTCAACACTGCACTTGAAGCAATAGACAGGATAAGAGATACTGCGACAAGTCATGAAAGAATTTTTGTCGTTGAGGTGATGGGCAGGGAACATGGATTTCTTGCCCTTGAGGTTGCAATTGCTGCCGGAGCAGAGATAGTCATTATTCCTGAAAGACCACTTGAAATTGGAAGAATCATTGAGATTCTTGAAAAAAATAAAGAGATTGGGAAGGTGAGTTCTCTCATTGTGCTGGCTGAAGGCGCTGGCAGAGCGCATGAGATTGCCAGACAGATCAATGAAAAGATGAAGGGCGCTGAAGCAAGATATTCTGTTTTGGGTTATATCCAGAGAGGTGGTGTGCCCACATATCAGACCAGATGTCTTGCAACAATGTTTGGAAATGAGGCGGTGAAAGGTCTTCTGGATGGTTTGAATTGCTTCATGGTTGGAATTAATGGGAACAGTTTATGCAGGGTTCCTCTGAAAGATGTTGTTTCATCTGATAAGAAGATTCAGGAAGAAAAACTGCGTCTGATTGAAGAGATGGCTATATAGATGAGGTTAAAAAAAGGAGGAAGAATGAGAAGTGACATTGTGAAGGAAGGACTCAAAAGGGCACCGCACAGAAGTTTATTAAAAGCGACAGGTCTTACGGATGAGGAAATCAATCGTCCTTTGATCGGTATCTGCAATTCTGGAAATGAGATTATTCCAGGACACATCCATCTTGATACGATATGCCGGGCTGTTAAGGACGGGGTCAGAATGGCCGGTGGTACCCCCATTGAATTCAGAACAATCGGTGTATGCGATGGTATTGCGATGGGCCATGAGGGAATGAAATATTCACTTGTTTCAAGAGAGCTGATTGCGGATTCCATAGAGATTATGACAATGGCACATGGATTCGATGCACTTGTTCTCATAACTGACTGCGACAAGATAATTCCAGGAATGATGATGGCGGCACTGAGATTAAATCTTCCAACCATACTTGTCAGCGGAGGACCGATGCTTGCCGGACAATGTCCTGGTACAGGAACTGTTGACCTTATTTCTGTTTTTGAGGCTGTTGGAAAGGTATCTTCAGGAAATATGACCGAAGATCAACTCAAAATTCTTGAAGAATATGCATGTCCGACATGCGGTTCATGCTCTGGAATGTTTACCGCAAACTCAATGAACTGTCTTTCTGAGGTTCTCGGGATAGGATTGCCCTATAACGGAACAATTCTCGCGGTTAATTCGGCAAGAATAAGGCTTGCAAAAAAGGCCGGGATGCAGATTATGGAACTTGTGAAAAACAATGTTAGGATCAGGGACATAATGAGTATTCGTTCGTTTGAAAATGCAATTGCCGTGGATATGGCAATAGGTGCTTCAACAAATACTGTTTTACATCTACCGGCAATAGCAAATGAGGCTGGAATAAATCTGACACTTGATATTTTCGACAGTATCAGCAAAAAGGTTCCAAACCTGTGTAAGATTTCTCCTGCAGGTACCCACCATATGGAGGATCTTGATAAAGCCGGTGGTATTCCTGCAGTTATGAAAGAACTTTCAGATGCGGGATTGCTTCACACCGAAGAGAAAACCGTTTCTGGAAAGACCATAGGTGAAATTGTCAGGGAGGCGAAAAACTACAATACTTCTGTAATAAGAAAGGTTTCGGATCCTTATTCAAAAGAGGGAGGTATTGCGATACTTAAAGGCAACATTGCTCCTGATGGCAGTGTTATCAAACAATCAGCAGTTGCAAGCAAAATGATGGTTCACAGAGGACCGGCAAAAGTGTTTGATGGTGAGGAAGAATGTCTTGCAGCGGTTCTTGATGGAAAGATTGAGAAAGGAGATGTCGTTATAATCAGATACGAGGGTCCTCGTGGAGGTCCTGGAATGAGAGAGATGCTTGCTGTGACATCCGCTATATCAGGCAAAGGTCTTGGTGAATATGTGGCGCTTGTTACAGATGGGAGGTTTTCAGGTGGAACCCGTGGAGCCTGCATAGGTCATGTGAGTCCTGAGGCAGCGGCAAAAGGACCTATTGCAGCTGTCAGAAATGGTGATATTATTGAAATCAACATACCTGAAAGAAAGATTGAAGTTCAAATTTCTGACAGAGAAATATCCGAAAGATTAAAAACAATCAGTATTCCTGAAAAACAGCTGACAGGAATTCTCGCGCGATACAGTCTGCTTGTGCAGAGTGCTGCAACGGGCGCGATTTTAAAGGATGAATTATGATACTGGAAAAATATCAGGCAAAAAAGGGCATAATAACCGACTCTGTTAAAAAGGCCGCACAATCAGAACAGATTCCTGCTGAAAAAATTTCCTCTTCTCTGGCAGAAGGGAAATCTGTTATACTGAAGCATATAAACGGAACAACTGTGGCAATTGGACAATCTCTGAGGGTAAAGGTTAACACCAATATTGGTACCTCCCCTGATGTATGCAGCATTGATTTTGAGCTTGAAAAACTCAAAACAGCCTGCAGACTTAAGTCAGATACAGTGATGGATCTGAGCACAGGTGGTAATCTGGATAAAATCAGGAAAACTATCATATCTTCCAGCAGTGTTCCGGTTGGTTCTGTTCCAATCTATCAGGCAATGATAGAAACCATTGAAAAATATGGTGAAATTGAAAAACTAAAAGAGGACCATCTTTTTGAGGTTATCGAAAGGCAAGCAAAAGACGGTATTTCTTTTGTTACGGTTCATTGCGGGGTAACCCTTTCATCTTTTGAATTGCTGAAAAAAAAGGTCAGGAAAACAGGAATAGTAAGCAGGGGTGGGGCGTTTATCATGAGCTGGATTGCAGCCACAGGCAGAGAAAATCCTCTTTATTCAAATTTTGACAGATTACTTGAAATAGCAAAAAAATACGACCTTGTTTTAAGCCTCGGAGATGGTCTCAGACCCGGTTCTCTTGCTGATGCAAGCGATATGCTGCAGATGTCTGAACTCTTGACCCTTGGAAAACTTGTTCAGGCAGCATGGGATGCTGATGTTCAGGTTATCATTGAAGGACCCGGACATATTCCTCTGCACCAGGTAATTCCAAATGTGCAGCTCGCAAAAACAGTCTGTCATAATGCTCCACTTTATCTGCTGGGACCGATTGTTACAGATATTGCCCCTGGTTATGACCACATCACTTCAGCCATTGGAGGAGCGCTTGCTGCGTGGGCCGGAGCTGATTTTCTGTGTTATGTAACTCCGAGTGAACACCTGGCTCTCCCGACAATTGAAGATGTTGAAGATGGTGTTGTGGCTTCAAGAATTGCCGCTCACGCGGCTGACATTGCAAAAGGATATCCTGGCGCCAGACAGCTTGATGACAATCTTTCTGATGCTCGTTACAGAAGAGACTGGCCCGCGCAGGAGAAACTTGTTCTGAATCCTGAAAAATTCAGAAGAATAAGAAAATTGCAGAAGGTTCAATCTGACGAAGTCTGCAATATGTGCGGTAAATACTGCGCAATGAAGATAATCAATGAAACATTAAAAAAGGTCGGGCTTTGATATGGCTGTTAAAAGAATAAGAAAGTATGGAGCTGGGATATTGAGGGAGAAATCCACAGAGATTTATGATTTTGGCAAAAAAACACAGGACCTTTTCAGGGACCTGGAAGAAACAATAGCAAAGATTGGTGGACTCGGTCTGGCTGCGCCTCAGATAGGGGTTGGTTTGCGTGCATTTGTTGCCTTTGATAAGGAAAAAGAAAAGCTCATCAGGATTGTCAATCCTGAGATTGCTTTTGTTGATTCGGATACTGAAATAGATATGGAGGGCTGTTTGAGTTTCCCTGAAATTTTTTTTGCAATTTCAAGACCCAGGAGAGTGCTTTTAAAGGGTTATACAAGTTCAGGGAAAAAGATAAACATTGAAGCGCATGGAATTCTTGCAAGATGTTTTCTTCATGAGATCGAGCATCTTGATGGTGTGCTTATAATAGATCATGCCAGCAAGCAGGAAAAAGAATTCTGGAAAGAAAAACTATCTCAACTATCCGCACGCTACAAAAAATGATTCCTGATTATCTGATATCCTTCAATCCGGATACTGTGCCAGCTGAGGATGTTGATTGCTTGATAATTGGAGGTGGTATTGCCGGTTTGCGAGCTGCGGTTGAACTTGAAGGTCTTAAAGTTCTTGTTGCCTGCAAGAACAGTCCTTATGATGGCTGTACATATCATGCGCAGGGTGGTATAGCCGTAGCAATGGATGATAATGATACACCTGATGCCCACCTTAACGATACTCTGTCCACGGGTTGTTTCATAAATGATGAAACTGCGGTCAAAATTCTTGTAACTGAGGGTATTGATAGAGTGAAAGAGCTTATAGAATGGGGTTGCAGGTTTGACAGAAATTCCAGGGGTTTTGATTTTACAAAGGAGGCCGCACATTCTTTCTCGAGGATACTTCACGCAAGAGGTGATGCAACCGGAAAGGAAATTATCCATACTCTTCTTTCAAAAATAAGCGGAATGCCCGATATAATTCTTCAGGGGAATTTTTTTCTGGTTGATCTGGTTTCAGAAGAAAAAGTAATAATCGGAGGAATCTTTTTTGATTTAACAGCGAATCGTTTTATTTTTATAAGGGCAAAGAAAACAATTATTGCCTCAGGTGGATTCGGACAGATCTTCCAGGAAACAACAAACCCGGCAACCATCACAGGAGATCTTCAATCTGCTGCTTTTCGCAAGGGAGCGATCCTTACAGATATTGAATTTTATCAGTTTCATCCAACAACCTTTTATATGGCGGGAGTTCCGAGGTTTTTGATTTCAGAGTCAGTCAGGGGGGAAGGAGGGATTCTGATAAATATTCACGGTGAGAGATTCATGAGAAATTATCATCCTGATATGGAACTTGCGCCAAGAGATGTTGTTTCAAGGGCAATTGTTGCTGAAATGAGAAGAACAAACTCAAATTGTGTCTATCTTGATTTGAGAAAACTCGGACACGATTTTCTCGTTGCGAGGTTTCCACAGATTCATAAGTTTTGTTCTGAATACGGTATTGATATAGCGAAAGACCTTATACCTGTCAGACCCAGTGCTCATTACGCGATGGGAGGTATAGCAACGGATACCTGGGGGAAAACAAACCTTGATAATCTTTTTGCCTGTGGAGAGGTTGCCTGCACAGGTGTGCATGGAGCCAATCGTCTTGCTTCAAATTCATTGCTTGAAGGACTTGTTTTTGGGGCAAGGGCAGGAATGAAAGTCAGAGAAGAGACAAAAGATAATCTTAAATCAAATGTTTCTGCATACAGGGTCAAGCAGCAGAAAGGGCTTTTCATTGATATTTACGATCTTCAGAGGTCAATAAAAAGTTTAATGTGGAAAAATGTTGGCATTGAAAGAGATGAAAATTCTCTTTCTGAATCCATGTCAAAACTTGGTACATGGGCGAAATACATATTTCTGGAGGAATTTTCAAGTCCTGTTGGCTGGGAAGTTCAGAATATGTTTATACTTGCGCTTGTTATGACCCATGCTGCTCTGACAAGACAGGAAAGCAGGGGTGCTCATTTCAGAAAGGATTTTCCATCAGCAGATGAAAACTGGAAAAAAAGACAGAGTCTTACAAAAGAAAACTTTCTATTTTTTTTCAGGAAGGAAGAGCAATGAAAAAATCAAGACATCATCCGCGAAAACAGAGTATTGAGGAAAGAGTAAGAAATTTCAATGAGGTCAGTCATGGCCTGACACAGGAGGATGCAGTTGAAGAAGCCAGAAGATGCTTACAGTGCAAAAAACCTTTATGTGTGGCCGGCTGTCCTGTTGGAATAGACATACCCGCATTTATAAAAAAGATAGCAGAGAAAAACTATGATGAGGCGATAAGGATTCTCAAGGAAAAAAACGTGCTTCCCGGAATCTGTGGAAGGGTATGTCCTCAGGAAACTCAGTGCGAGGGACTCTGCATACTGGCAAAGAAGAGTGAACCTGTTGCAATAGGGCTTCTTGAAAGATTCGCCGCTGATATGGAAAAAGATAAAGAAATACCGCTGGTGGAGGTACAGAAAGATACGCCGGTTGCTGTTGTTGGCAGTGGTCCTGCGGGTTTAACCTGTGCTTCAGAACTTGCGAGAAAAGGCTATCCTGTTACAATCTTTGAATCCCTTCATCTTCCTGGTGGTGTCCTTACCTATGGTATTCCAGAATTCAGATTGCCGAAAAAGATTGTTCAGGAAGAAATAGAATTTGTGAAAAAACTTGGTGTGGAGATTTTAACAGATGTCGTTGTTGGTAAGACACTGACAATTGATGACCTCAGAAAAATGGGATATAAAGCAATTTTTATCGGTGTTGGAGCAGGGCTTCCTTCGTTTATGGGGATACCCGGTGAAAATCTTCTTGGTGTTTATTCTGCCAATGAGTTTCTTACAAGAGTGAATCTGATGAAGGCATACAGATTTCCACAATCAGATACACCGATACAGGTTGGAAGCAGGGTTGCTGTTATCGGCGGAGGAAATGTTGCGCTTGACGCCGCAAGAAGTGCTCTGAGACTGGGTGGAAAGGTCAGTGTTCTTTACAGGAGAACCGAAAATGAAATGCCTGCAAGAAGAGAAGAGTATGAAAACGCAAAAGAAGAGAAGATAGAGTTTCATTTTCTCACTCTGCCCGTCAGATTTATCGGAGACGAAAACGGTTATCTCAAAGGGATAGAAGTTATGAGAATGCAGCTTGGAGAACCCGATGAAAGCGGAAGGAGAAGGCCTGTGCCCATACAGGGCTCAGAAACGGTTATGGAATTTGAGACTGCGATTGTTGCAATAGGTCAGAAACCCAATCCTCTTCTCACATCCTCTGTGCCTGAACTGAAACTCGGGAAATCAGGGATTATTATTGTTGATCCTGAAACATGCCAGACAAATATTGATGATATTTTTGCCGGTGGAGATATAACAACTGGAGCCGCAACAGTAATCAGTGCAATGGGGGCAGGTAAAAAGGTAGCACAATCTATTATGAATTATCTTGAGAAAAAGTATGGTAAAACTTAAACCTGAAAGATACCAATCCTGAATTCAATAAGCGATTCCTAAGGATTGATGGTATAACTTTCTTTGACACCTTGATAGAAAAAAGTTAAGATTAAAATAAAAGTATTTTTTAACAGGGAGGAAATATGCCTGTTCTGATAATGGCTATTGTGTTTTTTGCGATAGTGATAATAACCAATACAATCAAGATAGTACCTGAGTATGAAAGAGGGGTCGTGTTCAGACTTGGTAGACTGGTTGGACCGAGAGGACCCGGACTGTTTCTGCTGATTCCTGGTGTTGAAAGAATGGTAAAGGTCAGCCTTCGAACAGTCACCTTTGATGTTACTCCTCAGGAGGTTATGACAAAAGACAATGTTCCGATCAAGGTTAATGCTGTTGTCTGGTTCAGGGTTATGGATCCAACAAGGGCCATTGTTGAGGTTGAAAATTATCATCTCTCAACAATGCAGATAGCTCAAACCACATTGAGAGGTGTTCTCGGTCAGATGGAACTTGATGAAATACTTTCAGAAAGAGACAAGATCAACCACAAACTTCAGCAGATAATTGACGAGCAGACTGATCCCTGGGGCATAAAGGTGAGCATTGTTGAAATTAAAGAGGTTGAACTGCCGGACACAATGAAGAGAGCCATGGCGCGTCAGGCAGAGGTAGAAAGAGAACGCCGGGCGAAGGTCATCAATGCTGAAGGAGAATTTCAGGCGAGTGGAAAACTGGTTGCGGCCGCTAAAAAGCTTTCAGAGGTTCCGATAGCGATTCAGCTGAGATATCTCCAGACCGCTTCAGAGATAGCAACAGAAAAGAATTCAACGCTTGTGTTTCCGATACCCCTTGAATTGTTTTCTGTTTTCAAACAGATGGGTGAGAAGAAGACAGAACAAACCTGATGCACCATGAAAAGCTTTCAGAGTATTGGAGTTGCAGGACTTGGTTTGCTTGGTGGTTCCATAGCGCTTGCCGCAAAAAGAAAAGGCCTGGCTGAAAATATATGCGGTTATACCAGAACCCCGGAAACCCTTAAAAAAGCAAAAAATCTTGGTGTGATTGATTTTTCGTTTCAGGATTTTTCAGACCTGGTGATGAATTCTGATTTTGTTATTCTTGCAGCGCCTATTTCTGTGAATGTGGAACTTGCAAAAAGCATAGCAAAAATTAAACCCATGTTACTTTTCACAGATGTTGGCAGTACAAAGGATTTAATAGTACAAACTGTTGAGAAATCTTTTATGCAGGGACACAGGTTTTGCGGATCTCATCCGATGGCAGGCTCTGAGAAAAGGGGTATTGAAAATTCAAATCCACACCTTTTCGAGGGAAAAACAGTAGTAATCACGCCGGCAAATAATTCAGAAAGCTCGGTAATTGAAACCATTGAAGAATTCTGGAGAAATACAGGTGCTTCTGTTACACGGATGCAATCACGTCAGCATGATGAGATCTGTGCATATACAAGTCATTTCCCACATCTTGTTGCTTTTCTTCTTGTCGACATACTTTCAGAAAGGATTAATTCGCCTTCTGTGAAGACATGCATTGGTGCCGGGTTCAGAGATACCACAAGGATCGCGGCAAGTGATGAAGAAATCTGGACAGAAATTTTTGTAAGTAACAGGGAGAATATACTTCAGGCTATAAGTAAATTCAGAAAGGATCTTGATAATGTGACTGAACTGCTGCAAAAGCAGGATTTTGATGCACTTAAATCCTGGATTGAAAAAATAAAGAAAATAAGAAATGAACTTTGAACAATGGAATTGTTTTTATGAAGAAGGTCACTGAAAGAGCCAGAATCGTTAAGAAGGCGAAAAGGGTTATCATCAAAATCGGGACAAATGTTTTGACCTCTGCCGGACATCGTCTTGATACATCTCTCATGGAACATCTGGGTCAGCAGATATGCTGGTTGATGGAAAATCGCAAGCAGGTCATCATTGTTACTTCAGGGGCTATTGGCGCAGGAATGCAGATACTTGGCTGGGAAAGAAGGCCGTCAAGGATTGAAAAATTGCAGGCTGCAGCCAGTGTCGGACAGAGCAGGTTGATGAGGTTTTACGAAAGGATTTTCAGAGAAGAGGGTTATAATGTTGGTCAGGTTCTTCTGACAAGAGACATTTTTGATACAGAAGAGAGAAAAAAGAATGCTTTGGCAACACTGGAAACCCTTCTTTCTTTCAAAATCATACCTGTTATCAATGAGAATGATGCAGTGGCTTCTGAAGAGATTAAGTTTGGTGATAACGATCAGCTATCGGCGATGGTGGTTGAACTGATTAAAGCGGATATTCTTGTTCTTCTTACGGATGTGGATGGTCTTTATGACGCGGATCCGAAAAACAGCGGTAAGCTCAGTTTTATATCAGAGGTTCGTCATATTACAGACGAATACATTACTATTGCCAGAAATGGTAAGCCCTCGCATCTTGGAAGTGGTGGAATACTTTCAAAACTTCTTGCGATGAGAAAGGTACTGGAACTTGGATGCGCTGGGATTATAGCAAATGGCAAAAGACCCTGGGTCATCCGTGACATTTTTCTCGGCAAAAACATTGGAACAATCTTTATTCCGGAGAGAAGATGATTAACTGGAAAAAAGACATTTATTTTATTGCACAACAGGCGAGAGAAAGTTCATTTGACATAATGAATCTTACGACAGAGAAGAAAAACAGGTTTCTTGATCGTCTTTCTGAAATACTCATTCAAAAAACGGATGAGATTGTAAGGTGCAACCAGAAAGATGTAAAAAAATGTCAGAAACTTAATTATACAGGAGCATTTATTGATAGACTGCTCCTCACGCCTGATAGAGTGAAAAAGATGGCCGTATCTTTGAAAAACCTCATTGATCTTGAAGACCCGGTTGGAAGGATAATATGGGAAACAACAAGACCAAATGGACTTATAATCAGGAAAATGAGGGTTCCAATAGGTGTCATAGCGATTATTTATGAATCAAGGCCGGATGTTACAATCGAGTCTGTTTCCCTGTGCATAAAGAGTGGAAATTGCGTTGTACTTCGTGGAGGGAGTGAATCCATAAATTCAAACTCGGCTCTCATGGTTTGTGTTAAACAGGCACTGGAACAAACCGGTATAAATCCTTTTGTGGCAGGACTTATCACCGGAGGTGGAAGAATGGCAGTCAGATATTTGCTTTCTCTGGATAACTTTATTGATCTTGTTATTCCAAGAGGTGGTGAATCCCTGATAAGAGCCGTTGTGGCAAACAGCAGGATTCCTGTCATAAAACATTATAAGGGAGTATGCCATATTTATGTGGACAGTGATGCAGATATAAATATGGCGTTTGATGTATGTCTTAATGCAAAAGTTCAAAGACCCGGAACATGTAATGCAATGGAAACAATGCTTGTTCACAGAGATGTGGCGGATGTTTTTCTTCCTGAAATGGCAGAACGATTCAGGCAACATAATGTTGAGATAAGGGCTTGTCCCAGAACATTGAAGCTTATTCCTTTTGCAAAACCTGCAACAGAGCAGGACTGGTCAGAAGAATATTTAGACCTCATCATTGCAATAAAAATTGTTGATAACGTTGATGATGCAATAAGACACATAAACACATATGGAACAAAGCATTCAGATGCCATCATTACATCAAACAGTCAGTGTGCGGAAAAATTTTTGCGGGAGGTTGATTCTGCCTGTATTTATCACAATGCCTCAACCAGGTTTACTGATGGAGGACAGTTTGGACTTGGTGCTGAAATCGGGATAAGCACTGACAAGATACATGCCAGAGGTCCAATGGCTCTGGAAGAATTAACGACATACAAATATCTTATCTATGGCAATGGTCAGCTCAGAACCTAAAATCGGTATTTTTGGAGGATGTTTTGATCCGGTCCATATAGGACACATGATAATCGCGGAAGCGACAAGACAGCAGTTCTGTCTTGATAGAATAATCTTTGTTCCTGCAAAAATTCCACCGCACAGGGGCTCTCTTGTTGCTTCAGAAACCCACAGGTTTGAGATGTTAAAACTTGCGATCCAGGATAATCCTGGTTTTGAAATATCTGATGTTGAAATCGGCAGAGAAGGAGTGTCCTACACCTATGACACGATGATGATAATGAAAAAAATTTTATGTGCATCTTTTTATATTATTGTTGGCTGGGATACCTTTATGATATTACCTTCCTGGTATAATGCGGAAAAACTCGCAAAGGAGTTTTCCTTTATCGTTGCACCAAGGATAACAGAGAAAAGCGAACCTGACCAGTTTCCTTTTGATGTCAGATATTCGATGCTTGATATTCCGAGAATTGAGATTTCATCCACCCTGATAAGGCAGAAAATCAAGACAGGTCAATCAATAAGATATCTTGTTCCTGACAGGGTTCTGGATTACATAATGCGGGAGAAGGTGTATGGGTGAAACAAAACTTCCTTTTGATATTGACAGCATTGTAAAGGTCGCTCTTGGTGAAATCAGAGAAATAACCGAAGTTAATGAACTTGAAAAATGGCGAGTTAAATACTTTGGAAGAAAAGGAATCTTTGCCATGTTAACCACCAGTATTCCGGAAATGGAACAAACCTTAAGACCTGTTATCGGAGCCAGGATAAACAGCGCAAAAAAACAGCTTAATGAGGCTTATGAGGAAAGACAGGCGATTATTTCTTCCAGTTTTAAAGAAGCATCTCGGTTTGAAATGAATCTGACACTTCCAGGATTAAGGTCGGATTACGGGTCATTCCATCCTATTACTCTTGTTTCAAGACAGATAGTCAGGATTTTTCAGGGACTTGGTTTTGGTGTACATACAGGACCTGAAATAGAGACTGATTTTTATAACTTTGAGGCCCTTAATACACCTGCTGATCATCCTGCAAGAGACATGTGGGACACCTTTTACCTTGATACCGAAAAAAAGTTTCTTTTACGAACCCACACAAGCCCTGTCCAGATAAGGGTTCTTGAAAAGATGCCGGTTCCACTCAGAATCATTGCCATTGGCAGAACATTCAGAAGGGATGCTTTTGACGCTTCTCATTCACCCGTTTTTCATCAGGTTGAAGGTCTGATGGTTGGATACAATATAACATTCAGCAACCTCAAAGCGGTTCTGAGTTTTTTTCTGAAAGAGCTTTTTGGCCCGGAAATAAAGGTCAGATTTCTTCCTTCATACTTTCCTTTCACTGAACCGAGTGCCGAAATATCTATATCCTGTGTTATATGTAAAGGTAAAGGCTGTCAGACCTGTTCCTCAACAGGATGGCTTGAGATCCTTGGCGCAGGTATGGTTCATCCAGAGGTTTTTCGCAAGTCAGGATTGAAAGACAATAAACTTACAGGATTTGCCTTTGGAGCCGGGATTGACAGGATAACAATGATTAAATACGGGATAGATGACATAAGACTGTTATTTTTCAATGATATCCGTTTTTTGAAACAATTCAGGTGATTTCATATGAGATACAGCGTGGTAACTCTCAAACAATATATAAAGGGGCAGTGTACAACCGAGGATATAATGCACTGGTTGGGTATGCTTGGTCTTAACCCGATTATTTTCAGAGAAAATGATCAGGTTTTTATTGAGATTGAAGTTCCGGCCAACAGGGGAGACCTTTTGAGTGCAATCGGCATCATAAGGGCGATCTCTCCGTACGGTGATATTGAACCATTATATCCTGATAGAAAAATAGAGGAAGAATCACAAAATATGTTGCCTGTTGAAATAGAATATCTTGATGACTGTGCTTTTTATGCCGGTAGAATTATTGAACAGGTAAAGGTTGGTCCTTCACCCGCGTGGCTGGTTGATAAGGTTTCTGCAGCAGGTTTCAGGAGTATCAATAATGTCGTTGACATAACCAACCTTGTGCTCTGGGAATTCGGTCAACCTCTTCATGCATTCGATTTAGCCCGCATCAATGAAAAGATAATTGTGAGACGTGCAGGAAACGGTGAACAGATTGTTACCCTTGATGGAGAAAGAAGAGATTTATCCTCAGAGGTTCTCGTGATTTCTGACATTGAAAAACCTGTTGCAATAGCCGGTATCATGGGAGGATTAAATTCAGAAGTGACAGATAAAACAACAGACGTTTTTATAGAAAGTGCATTTTTTAATCCTTCAAGGGTGAGGAGATCTTCAAAATTCCTTGGACTTTCAACCGATGCTTCATTGAGGTTTGAGAAGCGGGCAGACCCGTCTCTTATTGTTCCTGCTCTTGATAGATGTTGCAGGCTTATTAAGGAGATCTGCGGGGGGAAAATTTCCATCCTCTCCAGCGCAGGCAGGCGAATCTCTGGTAAAAAGACAGTGATTGTGAACAGGAAGAAAATTGACAGTTATCTGGGATGCAATATTCCTGTGAATTTTGTTGTTGATACAATGAAGAAACTGGGATTCAGGGTTGATCTGGATAATGAAACAATGAAAATAGAGATAAGTGAAGGCAGGAATGATATAGAGCAGGATGTGGATATTATAGAGGAAATTGCAAGATACCTGGGATACGACAGAATACCTGAAGAAATGCCTGTTGCTTCAATCGCTTTCACTCAATCCTGCTCTGAATTTTTCAGGATCGATACACTGAAGGATCTGTTTGTCAGATTTGGTTTTACAGAGGTTGTTAATCCTGGTTTGATGGACGAAAACGAACTCGATTTTTCCTCTCTTTCAGCGGTTGAAATTGTTAACCCACTTTCCAGAAATTATGCATATCTCAGGACTTCATTAATACCCGGAATTCTGAAAAATTTCAGAGACAATCACAACAGAAAAATTGAGAGTGTCTCTTTTTTTGAAATAGGGAAAATTTATTATAAAAGCGATTCTGAACCAGCAGAAGTACCTGTTGCCTGTCTTGGATCTATGAATGGAGAAGGATTTTATCTGTTTAAAGGGCGTGTTGAATCAATTCTTCACCTGATAGGTTACAGAGATTTGTCCCAGAAGTTGGTCAGTTCAGAAGAAGGCATATCAATTGAATTTATCTCCTCAGCGGGTTTTGTTCTGGCAGGACTAATCCTGCCATCTGAAAAGATTCTCAAAAGGTATGGTCTTGAAAAGCAGAAGATTTTTCTTGTTGAAATAAATCTGAAAGAATTTGTTAGCAGAGGTTTTCCTGATGTTAATTATACTCCAGTTCCAAAAATACTACCTCTGACAAGGGATCTCTCACTGATAGTCGCTGATACCATAAACTGGCAGGATGTGGAAAACTTCATTCGCAATAAAATAGGTTTTCTTGAAAGCGTTGAAGTGTTTGATATTTATAAGGGTGAAAACATACCCGAGGGTTCAACTGGAATTTCAGTCACACTTGTTTTTTGCAATCCCGATGGAAAACTTACCAGAGAAGATGCTGATGAGATTGTGAAGAATCTTATTGATGAGCTCAGCAACAACTTTTCAATATCGATCAGAAAATGAAAAGATACTCAATAACGATACTGGGAAGAAAATACAGTATTTCCGCGGAGAAGGATGAAATTTTTATGCGCCGTGTTGAATCTCTAATAAATAAAGAACTTGGAGCACTCAGGTTATCAATGTCTCATGCCGATTACCTTGACATTTATGTTGTTTATCTCTTTCAGCTATATGAGAAGATGGATATGCTTGAGAGCCGGCTTCTGAAAATGGAAAAATCTTTTTCAGAGGCAAAGAAGATTGTTCGTTTACTTCAGGAAGAAATTACCAGAGAGTTGACAAATTTAACCGGAAGCAATAAACTATAACCTATTGCGGGGTGGAGCAGTGGTAGCTCGCCGGGCCCATAACCCGGAGGTCGGCCGTTC
>CAZHJN010000012.1:34570-46013 GCA_964532995.1 uncultured bacterium | reverse complement strand
TTATCAGTGTTTGCGGTGTCACTGAGATAAAGGAAACCGGATGGAAAATTGAAACCGGATATAAAAAATTTTCAACTGGTTTTTTGAAAAATAAAAATATGCTTGTTGCTTATATAAATCCAGCCAGAATAAAAGGAAAACTTGTTTTAAGAAAACTGGACAATAAAATGAGTTTTTTGCCTCTGGGCATGAAAAAAACTGTCAGTTTCAAAAAATACTGGAAGACGCATAAGAAAAAGATTGCGACAGCGGTGGAATTCCCTGCTGTAATTGAAAACAATAATAAGATTGTCTGGGTTGTTGGCGGACATATTTCTCAGGAGTTTGCGGTTTCAGAAAAAACAGATGTGCTTGAAATAAAAGTTAATAAGGAATAAAATAGCGTAAAAATTTTCGTTTTCCTTAAACCATAGAAAAATAATGCAATACAGAAAATTTGGAAAAACCCCATATAAGGTTTCAATGCTTGGTTTTGGAGCGATGAGATTACCTCAGACTTCTGATGGAAGTGTTGATTTTGACAGGGCGACCGAAATAATAAGATATGCAGTTGAACATGGTGTTAATTTCATTGACTCGCATCATTTTTATCACAACGGCCAGAGCGAAGAGGCCATAGGAAGGGCAATTAAAAATTTTCCAAGGGAAAAGCTCATACTTCAGACAAAAATCGGAATGTACAACAATTACACAGATAAACAATGCTGGGAACTTCTTGAAAAAGCGCTCAGAAAACTTAACACTGATTACATTGATTTTTATCTCACCCACAGTTTGAGATGGGAAACCTATCTGAAACATCAAAAACAGTTTCTTAAATTCACTCAGAAAGCCATAGACCAGAAAATGGTAAGATACATCGGGTTTTCTGTGCATGATTCTCCTGAAAATATGAAAAAGATTATCAATACAGGAGAATTTTCAACAATGACGGTGCAGTACAACATTCTTTACAGGGAAAGTGAAGAAGCGATTGCCCTTGCAAGAGAAAAAGGGATGGGAGTTGTTGTGATGGGACCTGTTGGCGGAGGAACTTTTGGAAATCCGGATGAAGAGCTAAGCAGGCTTATGAACTCTGAAAGTACGGCAAGCCTTGCATTAAGGTTTGTCCTTTCAAATCCAGATGTAAGTGTTGCAATATCGGGTATGAGCACGATGCAACAGGTTATTGAAAATATAGAAACAGTGAGTAATTTTGTTCCTCTCGGTCAGAAGGATATAGAAAAACTTGATTCATTTATTCAATCAAGAAAAAAGCTTCTTGAGCTTTACTGTACAGGTTGCAGATACTGCATGCCATGCCCGAAAGGTGTGAATATCCCTTCAAATTTTCACTGGTATAATGTGGCGGTTGTATACGGAGTTAAAAAGAGGGCAAAAGAAAAGTATTTTTCAATGAAACCAGAAGAACAGGCATCATCCTGCAAAGAGTGCGGTGCCTGTGAGGAAAAATGCCCGCAGAAAATACCAATCAGAGAAAAACTAAAAGAGGTGGCGAAGTATTTTAAGAAATGAAATTCAGTGAAGCAAAGATAAAAAAAGTTTTCATCCTCAGGCTGCATGACAGAGAAAAACTGCCTGATGTAATTGAAGAATTCGCACTCAAACACAAAATCAGGTGCGCTCTGTGTTTTATGCTTGGTGGGACAGGCGGTGGAAGGCTTGTTGTAGGCCCGGAAAAAGATAATGTCTCTCCGATTAATCCAATCCTGCAGACCATCAGTGGAACCAGTGAAATTTTAGGCATTGGAACAATCTTTCCGGATGAAAACAAAAAACCAAAACTCCACATGCATGCCGCAACAGGAAGAAAAAAAAATACCCTCGTTGGCTGTATAAGACCCGGAATAAATGTATGGAAGATTGTTGAATTTATTATTATTGAAATCACTGGAACAAAATCCAGAAGAAAACTGGACAGTGATGCCGGATTTTCAGTGCTGGAACCAGAATGAATCTGAAGATTGTTGTACCTGAAAGATTGATTGTTTCATATCATGCCATAGAACTTTTAAAAAATTATCTGGAAAAAGTCCTGAAAATTCCTGTTGAAGTGACGTCTGATATATCCACAAAATTAAAAAATTCACATCTTATTATAGTGGGCGGACCTGACAGGAATCGCCATCCGGATGCTTATCGCAATTTCAAGGAAATTAAAAACCTCAGAGAAGATGGATATTTATTAAAAACAGTGTCAGAGGATAAAAGAATCATTATTTTTGCCGGTGGTAAAACTGAAAAGGGAGACAAGTACGCAATATATCATCTTATGAGGATTTGGAAGCAATTAGAAATGAAGAAATTTCGTTTTCCTGACATCTGCCTGAATCCATTTATAAAAATCAGGGAGGTTATCTTTGGTGATGCCTGTCCATGGGATCCTTTCTTTTACGAAGACCAGATTGCCATAAATGAAAGAGTCGAGACTTATGATACGATTTTTAATTCTGCGGCCTGCCGTTTAAACTGTCCGGATGTTTCAAAGAAAAAATATGCCTTGAGAAAGGTGGTTGAAAAATACTGCTACGAAAACTGGGATACAGAAAAACTCAAAAATTATGTCAATCAGATGGATGCATTTGGATTTAATTCGATCCAGTTCAGTGATGAAGCAGAATCATACATGCACAGTGGATGCCTTATCACACGCCGACAATTAAGAGAAAAGATTATTTCAATGATGGAACAGACAAGAAAAACTGGAAATCGTGTTTCATTTATGAACTGGGGCGCATATGGCTGGATTCAGAACAACAAATGTGTTGTCTCCAGCTGGGATGACCCTCTATGCGATGAGAAAATCTTCTTTTCGCCGGCTTTCCCATTAAAAGAATCAAAGTGCTGGAATACTGCTCAGGGAAGAAAGATGATACAAGCGCACATCAATTATCTTTCCCAGTATATGAAATATGCTGACCATGTGATCACACATTTTTATGATCCAGGCGGCTGTAACGAGAACGGCTGCACAATAGGCACCTGTGTAAGGATAATGAACTTTCAAACAAAAACATTCAGAAAGATCAACCCGGACCTTCAGGTAAGCTTCAATCTCTGGCCACTTACCTCAAACCACGAGAGCTTCAGTAAGAATGATGTATACCCGGGCCTCATAAGAACATGGTCAAGAACATTCACATGGTGGAATTTTACAAAAGTCGTTGACCTACTTGAACCAAGTATTATGATTGCAAGCAGGAGTTTTGACAGGGAGATTGCGGAAAACTGCCTGAAATGGAAGAGAAAATACGGTTTATGGACGTGGTATACATCAGACCAGGAAATAACTGCTTCTCTTCATGTGGAAGCAGAACGATTGGGCAGGGAATTTGGACAAATGCCAGAACATGCAGGTTCAATTCTTGAGTACATCTGTGTTCCTTCAAATTGTCATGTTTTAAATAGCGCCAGCATATATATTGCAGCAAGGTTGTTATGGGAACCAATGCGGAATCCATTTGAGATCCTTAAAGAATTCTGTCACTGTGTTTTCGGACCAAAAGTCTCTCATGCGATATACGCCGGGTATTATGCAGTTGCAAGAATAAGAAACCGTGATATAAATGGAGATAGCGCTTTCTACGATGGATATCTTGGAGCCGGAACTCCGGACGTTGAAAACGACATAGAAATCTCAGGAGAAGCTTTGTATAAACTTAACAGAATCTCCATTGATGAAGATTGGGTTCCCTCGATTCCAGTTGCGTTTGACAGGAAGGAGCATCTGGAAGATTTAAGAGAACACGTAAAACTGATCCATCAGTACGCAAGGTTCAGACGAACTTTTCTGAAACTTTCCAGAAAATCAAGAATATCAGGTTCTGATTGGAAGAAACTTCCTGTTGTTGAAAAATTCAAAAATACCGGAGGAATGATTGAGTGGAGAAAGGCCCGGGATATTCTAAACTGCAAACTATGAAATAAGTTTACTCACCATTTCAACCCTTTTAAAATCAGCATCTGGCGGAACATTATCACTCATCCCCAGTATAAAGCCTTTTCTTCCTTTCAACGGAACGATTACCTCCTCAATATATTTTACAAACTGCTGCCTTGTTGCTCCCTGGGGGCAAACCATAACAGATGGAATTCCTCCCTGAAGAACAACTTTTCCATCAAGCATATCAAGGGCTTTTTCCATTGTTATATCAGCCATTGGCGCTGTGACAATCGCCTCAACAACATCAAGACCGCAGCCAGGAACAAGAGGCAGAAGGTTCTGTGTTCTTCCACACCAGTGTCCTTCAAAAATTTTTCCCTTTTCAGAAAGGATTCTTTTGCATTCCTGATAATACGGAATTGCGTAGTTTTTGAATATCTCTGGTGTTATCATCACACCATCCATGTTATCACCTGTAGCCACCACATCAGCATAGCCATCAGCAAGGATTTTCACCCCTTCAAGATATTTTCTGAAATAGACCTCAATCAGTTCATCAACCTGTTTTCTATGGTCATACCAGAGATAGAATGCATTCACATAACCTGCATCAATCTTTGCAAACTGAATGAAGGGAACCGCAAAGCAATTGTTGAGAACAACTCCATCATCACCTGTGTCTTTAAGTGCATCAATGGTTGGCTGATAATCGGCCTGATAATAAGTTCCTTCCGCAATATATTTCATTACCTTTATATCATCAGCACTTTTGATGAAATGCTCAAAAAGATTCATGGAACGATGCTCGCCCTCGGTTTTTCTGTAAACTGCCCTGACACTTCCCACAGGAGTTTTTTTCTCCACAATCCTTGCATCAGTTGTCTTTGTTGTTTCAGTTTTTATGCTGGTGTCCTCAATTGCTTTTAATGCGGATTGTCTGTTCCAGATATAACCGCCGACTGCGCGAACAATGTCATTTCTTGACATACCCCTGTATTTTTCAGGAAGTGTTCCTTCAGCCTCATTAACTCTGAGCCAGTAGTCAAAATTCGGTGCCCATACAAGGGTATCAACCTTTTCATTCCGCAATGCCTTCAAATAGATTTGCCTTTTGGTCATTTTCCCTTACACTCCAGAATTTTCTCTATAATTTTTTTCCTGTAAGTGTAAATCTTTTCTGCATCCTGTGTGTTTTCTGTGATTTCCCTGAGCGCCTCATCAATAAGATTGAAACACTCTTTTTTCAACTTTTCATTTTTAACCTTCACAGCCTGCTGTTTCAGGTATTCCATGTATTTCACATCGTTCATTCCTTCCCTCATCGCTTCCCATCTGTAGGATGTGATAGGATCTTCTCCTGGATAGACAACCATATACGTATCGTTTTTCCACAGGTTGTAACCATAAAAACCATAACCTTTTATACCCATACGATACGCAATTATGGGAGTGATTCTGTACCTTTCATATGCAGCAGCCTCATAATTACCCCTTGTTATAACATTGTAGCTCCATATTTCCTTTCTCTCTTTTCTCAGATAATCAATGATCTCATCCAATTGAGGTTTACTTCTCCATCCATATGTGAAATAGCCATGATATCCTATGGCAGGGCAACCAATATCAAGGTATGGAACAAGTTCTTTCACAGGCAATCCTTCTTTCGCTTCCATAAAACCGTGCGGCACAATGGTCAGGAAAATCCTTGCTTTTTTATCAACACCCTTAATTAACTTATAGATATTGAGCGCATCAGGAACTGTTTTCGTGTTTATCTCATCATATGGATAAAAAGCAAACTGTTCATAACTCAAACCCAGTTCTTTAAGATGCTGTATTATTTCCTTTACCCATATCTTATAACATTTGTCCCATAATTCAGAAGGATAGTTTATGGTTTCTCTTGTTCCGTCAATTCTGAATTCCATTGTGTGAGTACCCATATTTATCAGGTACTGATATTTTTTGTCCTTATAGACAATGCCTGAATCAAAAGCTGTAAAGTCCTTTGAAACCAGGTTTCCTTCTCTATCAAATGTAAATCTCGGGCTTTCATAAGCAGCAAGGTGAAAAGCACTGACACCATGTTCCAGCATATCCCTGTGGTATTTTATCCAGTTCTGCGGACCGTTTATCATCTTTTCTCTCATTGAACCTCCTGGAACAAGGTCCCAGACAGTTAAAACTAAAGGATTGTCCTTCTGAAGTTCGACAGGATATATGACCATCTTTGCTGGAATTTTTGTCTCCTTACCATCAGAAAATTTCAAGATTATTGCGCCATCATAGGTCGCATCCTTTATGTCAAAGGTATTTATACTCAGCCAGACAATTTTTGTTGTATCCTTATCAAGAGTGAACTGATTTGTTTCTGGCATCCTGTCAGGCATTCTTCCTCCACCAAACTCAGGTTCCATTATCCTGATTTTCTCCCTGGGGATTGAGTAATTTTTCGCGGCATCTCTGAATTCTGATAACTCAACAGTAAACTGTCTTTCTTTATCAGAACCATTGGTAACAAGGATATTTGTACCGAGAACTTCATTGATGCAACCAAATATTTCCAGCTTTGAGATTTTATTTTTCACCGGCGCGTTTACATCGGTTGGAAATTTTGCATATGGTATTTTGTACCATACTGTATATGGTTCTTTTGTTGTGTATCTTTTATTCGCGATAGGAATTCTTTTTGTCTCCTCCCCAAAAACAAGTGTGAAGATATTTGCGGCATAATCCTCGCCCCTTGAATGATGTCCGAAGATGTTGTTGGCTGCATTGAATATGATCCTTCCTTTTCCAAGAACATTTTCCTGAATCACCATCACCGCAAAATTTTTATCCGCTGATGCCCTCAATGGCGCTATCTGATTTTCTGCCCACTGCCTGAATAATCCACACCATTTGAGCCTTTCCACTCCTTCAAGCCTGAAAGGTGTGTTCAGAACAGGGTGATTTTTCTCCTTTTCTTCTGTTGAAGGAACAGGATAAATGTTTTCTCCAGGAACCCCCTGTATTCCGCCTGCAACAGGAATGGAAACTCCTATTTCCTGGAAAAAAGACACCGCCTCTTTGCTTCTTGGAGCACCCATATCAAATATGATTGTTCCACCATTTTTCAGAAACTCTTTCAAAGCCTCCCTGTAAACCTGATTTCCAAAAACAGAGTCTATTGCCGGACCTATGCTACTTCTTGACTGTCCAAAATAAACAAGCTTTGATTTTTTCAAATCTTCAAGGAACTTATCACTGAGGTTCCCTGGAAAATCCACATTTGATGGTGGAATGTAATACCTGTATTCTGTTATATCATATTCTTCAACAGGAAAAGATGGAAAATCCCACCATTTTGTTGCATTGAAAAATACTGCTGACTTTTGTCCCGCAGAACAAACCGAAACAGCAAGAACAAACAAAAGCCCTGCAAAAAACCTTTTCATACTAACCTCCTTTTTCAAGTATCTTTCTTCCGATATCTTTGCCATTTATTGATAAAACAGCGTCTATTTTTTTCTGAACAATTTTTTCGCCTTTTTCAGGATTGAATCTTAAAACAGTTTTCATCTTTTTTGATCTTTCCACAATCTCAACCGTGTCGGATTGATAAACCAGATGAAAACGCTTTCTTTTAACTCTTTCTGAAAAAATTTCAGCATTTTTCACATTTTCGGCAGCAACCATATAAAAACCTATGTCTGCTTTTCCATCATCAACCTTCGTATCAGAATGAACAACCGTAATTCTTGCAACACCATACAGCCCATCATCAACAAGAAACATCTGCGGCTCAACCTTCTGCATATTAGACGCATGGAAAATCTTTATGCCTACTGCAACGGATCCTCTTTTGATCACAACAGGCTCATTGATTCTCAATGATATTTTTTCACCTTTACTAAACCTGACTTTTTTACCATCTATATAAACTTCTGCTTTTGGAAAAACAAAATGAGTGTAAAAACCTGATAGATTCGGAGCAATTCTTGGAAGGGTCGGATCACTGGCTTTCATCATTGAATACATCACAATCTCATTCTTATTCTGGTATGCTGTTATAAAGGGAACAAGATGAAGGTGCACCCTGTGTTCATTTCCGCTCCACGGGTTTTTCTCAGGTTTTTTTCCATATGGGTCATTCCTTCCATCAAAAACAACATAGCCATTGGGAATTTTTTCATCAGCAAAAAAAAAGGCAAGTACTTTATCAAGAGGGCTGTATGCAAAACTGTGGCAGCCGATGCTGATTTTTCTGCCGGTGTAGTGGCATGCCCATTCTCCTTCAGGTGGTGCAATTTTTCTTTCTATGAACCTGGGGTATGTTCTGTTGAGCCGTTTTATACTTTCCGGTGGTTTCCATTCAGACAGAGCAACAAGATAATCAGGGATATATCCATTTTCTTTTTTAATCCAGTTATAGTATTTCAAAAGACTGTCCACTCCGTTTTTCCCATAAATATAGTCATAATCCCTGCTTCTCGGACCTCCTATTCTTCCGGCTGCTCTGAAAAAATTTGCGCCTAAATCAGTCCAGAAAAGTTTGAGACATTTTTCTGCATCTTTTTTTGCTTCAGTATTTTTTGTATAGTTGTAAATAAGACCGAGACCTGTTATGTCAACATGATAATAATTCGGGCTTGAATATTCCCTGATACCATTTTTTTCTGTCCATTCAATCCAGTTATCAAGCTGCTTGTATCCTTCCTCTGCAATATCCTGCTGGCCAAAACTTTCTCCAGAACCAATAAGATTCCAGGTTTTCAGAAGGAAGATGTTTGTATAATAGACTTTGACATTGTGCCTTTTTATTCCTTCAATGCCATAGCTCAGCAGCCTTTTAAGAATTTCCTTTACTTTCAATGAGAGCCTATCGCGGTGCCTTATCCAGATTAAAAGACCATCTCTCATGCAGAATTCCACTGAATTTAAGTCCACTATCTTATCCGAGTCAAGGTAATATGTGAGGTTTCCGTATGTGGGGCTATCAGGGTTTCTATCCTGTTTTTTTTCTGCAAGTGAAAGAAACTTTTCAATCCTTTCATCAAAAATACCAGTCTCAAGCATTACCAGAGAAAGAGCAAAAAGAGTTCGGGTGGCATCGAGTTGTTTCTGCCACTCTTCTATAAGATCAAGCACCTTTCTTCTCTGATGGGAAGAAAGAGGCGGCGAGGTATAAATCATTTTGTTTCTGGCTCTTCTTTTTTTGTTATTTTTGCATCAGGATTTTCAACAACTGTTTTACTTCCAGAAACAACTATATCTGCTATTTTATGTCCTTTGAATTTGTTGTTTTTTATCGTGTTTTCATCTGCCAGCGTGATGGTATCTTTATATTTGCCATTTCTCTCTTCAATTCCAACATGCTGACAGGGCTCTGGTTCTGTGCTTTCTATTATATTTTCTTCTATCAGATACGCTTTTGCATCCTCAACAGCAGCATGAATCAATATCCCTGGAAACTTGCCCGGGTTTCCTTTTGAATTATCCCTGATAATATTCTTTCTTATGATATTTTTTGATGTTTTGCCGCCATTGATTCCTATTCCTGGTCCGCTGTTTTTTTCAATAAGGTTTCCTTCTATCAGGTTTTCAATATCTCCAGGGTTTCCAAGGCCTCCAATACCTGCTCCAGAATTTTCCCAGATTTTGTTATTCAGAATTTTTACAAATCTATTGTGCCAGCAAAAATAGATGCCGTCTCCACCATTATGATGGGAAAGATTATTCTCAAAAACAGAGTTGTTCAGTCCTGTTCCAGGATGAAAACCATTTCCTGATGAACCATAAACCTCGCAGTTTCTCACCACTATATTTTTTCCGCCCTGAACACTTATTCCATCAGCAAAAGAGTTTCTCACAATCACATTCTCAACAACTCCATTTTCAACATTGTACAGATGAATCGGAGAACAGGTGTATCTTCTCAACTTCGGTCTTTCGTCAGGAGGAAAAGCGGATTCAAGAACCAGATTTTTTATACCGATGTTTTTTGCCTCCTCTGCTGTTATGAGAGGAAAGATTGTCCATACCAGAGGCCTTTTCCAGAAACCCTGATCTGTGGTCAGATGGTCCATTCTTATTGGTCTTTCAAGGATCAAGGTTCTGTCCCTTATTTCTTTTATAAAGGACAGGGATTCATTTGCATTGCTATCACCGCTACCGACAACAATAGCACCTCCAGGAACAAAGATTGATGTTTCCGAAACAAGAAGTCTATCATCTCCTTTTCGGCAATCCTGGACAAGAGTGGAAAAATGACCGTAGGATATGAATTTTGCACCCTTTAATCTTGCCATCACACCATCAATTTTTATTGTATTTTCTGAAATGGATGTAATTATCTGAGGTTCATAATAGCCAAGCCAGCCTGTTACAGGTTTCCCAGGCCAGATAAAGATTGATGAACCCACCTTTAAATCCTCGGGTATCTCTTCAAGGGTGATGGTTTTTTCCTCTTCGTTCACAGAAACAACCTTTAACCATCTGTTATTCAGTTTGTGGGTTAAAATTGTTTTTTCTCCCTGGCCCTTCAGAACAACATTGTTTCTCAGAAGTATTGTCCTTGATAGAATAAACCTGCCCTCTGGAAGAACTACTGTACCACCTTCCTGGCCAAGGCTGTCTATTGCCTTCTGTATACCGCAGTCAGGTAGATTGGGGTCAATAAACTTTTTTCCATCTATTTCAGATCCATAGCAAAACATGATATTAACGAACAAAAATACCACGCCCGTTAATTTTCTCAACAGCACACCATCCTCTTTTCATTAAATCAGATCATGGTGGTGGCGGCGGACCCAAAGGATCCTTTTCAACCCTGTTTCTCACCCAGGAACCATAAACATACCAGGAACCTCCGTCTCTACTGTTATTTCCCCCGCCAAAGGAATTCCAGATTCTGTGGTTGTTATCAGGAACCCAGATAACAGAACCATCGGCAAACCCCACATTAAGTCCATCAGGAAGACCACCACTTCCAGGATGGTTCCATGTAGTACCTCCCCACCTGTCCCAGACCATTGCATATCCAAATCTTTCCGCCCTTGTCATCTTGCCCATTGCGCTTGGGATATAGCGCCCACCAGCACCTGGCCAGCTAACGTAAACTGTATTTGATGTTGTTCTGTAGATTATTTCTGTTGCATTATAGCAGATGTTTGTCCTTGCCGGCGCATTGGTATATGTTTCAAACTTAGCATAAAAAGCTCTTGCATTAAAAAATGTTCTCTTATAGTATTTTCCATCCGGACCACCGACAGAAGGGCAGAAGAAGGCTTCTGCACCAGCCATATAGTATTTTCCCGGGACTCTACCTGTGATTCCTATAAAGAGTAAACCAAGGTTGACATATCCCTGACCTGGATCTGTATTTTTAGACTGAAACTGGTCACACCAGGTTACCGGATATGGAAGGTAATCATTGTAGTCCGCACAATACAGATGAAGCCCGAGAAGAAGCTGTTTCATATTATTGATGCAGACAGCTTTTCTTGCCTGTTCCCTTGCTCTGCCGAGGACAGGAAGGAGCATCGCAGCAAGTATCCCAATGATGGCTATAACAACAAG
>CAZHJN010000012.1:0-34470 GCA_964532995.1 uncultured bacterium | reverse complement strand
CGAGGACAGGAAGGAGCATCGCAGCAAGTATCCCAATGATGGCTATAACAACAAGGAGTTCTATCAGGGTAAATCCTTTTTTCTTCATTTTCCTCACCCCCTTTCAAAATTATATTATCCTGAATGACTTTGTTCTGTCAAGCCCTGAATTGATATCCCTGATAACAAGGTTATATCTGCCCTTTCCTTCATTGAAAGCAAGTGGTATCCTGCAGTTGGCCTGTCCTTTTTCTGCAACAATATTTCTTGAGTATGCATCAAGTATTTTTCCATCCTTATAAAGTTCAATCCTCAGGATGTGGGTTCCTGGTGTGCCTGAGTTTGTTTTTATCGCGAGTTTCAGGTCAATGTTCTCTCCCTGCCTGTAAGAGTTTTTCACAGCCACATCAATATCCTCAACCTTATACGGCATCAGGGAATATATTTTTACATTGCCCGGTTTTATTATGTCATTGAAACTGTCTGAAAAACCAATATATTTTCTGTTCCTCACATCATAAACATGTGATTTTTTACCAAGGGTTATTTTTACTTCCTGCTGTTTACCTGCTTCCGGCATATATGCGCAATATGTTGAGATGCCGTCAGTGTAATAAAATCTTTCACCAGCATTTACAGGCTTATTATCAACAAGAATTTCAAGTCTCTTTTTGATACCTGCCTTATTGATGATCTTTTCAAATATCTCCTGAAGCCCTGACACATATTCCTGTTTGCCTTTTTCTTCAAGTATCACCTCACCCGCGACACCCCTTGGTTTCATTCCAGCATAATCGGACAGGTCTATATTCAGATATATCGCCATGCCTGAACCGTACTGGTTCAAAATCATTGCAGGAGTTCCATCTTCAAATACCGCCATATTCTTCCCTGTTGTAAGTTTAAGCCCTTTAAGAGCTCTCTTCAACTCCATCTGCTTTTCTCCAAACCAGCTATCTTTGAGGAAGGTTAATTTAGTCATATATCTGTCAATTGAAGCTGCTGTTCTATCAATCCCGAAGACCTCATCAAGCCCGCTTTTGACGGGATAAACTTTTCCATGCTGATCTCTTGTTCCTGCCTCGTAATCAGCCACAAGTAATCCGCCATTTCTTACAAACTGTTTTATGTTTTCAATCTCTTTAGTGGATAAACATGCTGTTGTTGGAAGTATCAATACTTTGAAGCCCTGCTTTATAAGTTCTCCATTTTCTATCTGTTCATATGATAAAAATCTGTGCTGATATCCAATATTTTCAACAAGGGTCTTCTGGCTGTACATATTTCCTGTTCTTGAAAGGCCAAGCACTGATGAGGCAATTATCGTTGATTGAGAATAGGGAAATGCAATTCCATCATGGCTGAATTTTGTCTTTATAAAGAGTTTTCCGATACCTTTTTTCAGGTCAGAAAACTCATCCTTTGCCAGATCATTATAACCACCATGAACTGATTGGTCAGGAGAAAGGATTCCCTGATGATATGACCCTGAATTCCAGATAATGTAATAGAAAGCCCAGTGCCCTCCATGTAACAGAGACCTCCACGGATGATATCTGTGCCGTGGCGTAGCCTCTTCAATTCCATATCCACCATACTGACCTGATATAACCCCAAAAGAACTGCACCATTCCTCTTCCATACCGTTGTATCTTCCTGTAACAGGCGTGTATTTTGCAATCTGCCAGTAATCATGAGGAATTGTCGGGCTGGGTGTGTACATTCCATGCTGGCCGACAACAACTCCTGGATTTCCCTCTTTTGCCGCCTCTGCCGGCAGTTTATAGTAATATTCGTGAATTGCCCAGCCTGTAAAAAGTCTCCAGTCAAGCCACTGTGAGATGTTATTAAGATCTTTGATTTCTGTTGATCTTACAGGCATGATTTCCTGCCAGTCTCTGTAGTTTGTATCCCATTGTCTGTTCAGTGCTTCGAGAGTGCCATACTGCTCTTTTAACCATTCCCTGAATTTTGCTATTGTTCTTTCTGACCAGTCAAACTCTGCCTGCATATCCCTTTCATCATCAAGATGAATGTAATCAGCACCACCTATTTCACCATATGATTTTGCTGTATTTTTCATTGATTCCCTGAATTTTTGTATCTCTTCATCAGATGGTACAAGGGGCGGGTCATAGGTGAGTGTTTTTGAGTCCGCCTTTCTTCTTCCGGTATAACCATTTTTCAGACTGCATGAAAATGGAGGTCCCATTAGCAAATGGCCTGTTCTGTAAGCAACATATCTTGCTGTTTTTCCGCTTCCATAGGAATAAACATAGTCAATACCTGCTTCTTTTAGTTTTTGACCGGAAATGATTACTTTCAGAGGATTTGTATCAAGATCTCCCCAGCATGCAAGATAAAAATCATCATAGAGGGGCATCTTTTCAGGATAAACAAAGAATATGTTTCTGTCCTTGCTCACAATATTCTGTCCATCAAAAATTGAAATCTCTGCCTCATGATAGATCTGGAGCATTCTTGATTTATCCACCTTGAAAGTAAACTGGTTTTTCCCTGGCTGTAACTCAATATCTTTTTCTTCCTGCTGAATGATTCTTTTTGAAGCATCTTCAACATTAAACCTGAGTTTGAGTTTTCTGCTCTGCGATTTATTGTCTATGGATACGATGACATTTATATCCTCATTTTCCCTGTATGTACAGGTATCCCTATCAAAAGAAACCTTTGCCTCAACATCCTTTACAACATTGAATTTGCAGGTTGCCCAACCGATACTTCTGCCTTTTTCATCTTCTATCTTTAAATTGGCAAGATGAACTTTATCTGAAAGCGGCTTTGTAATCTTTAATTCAAGATTATTTCTGCCTGGAGAAAGTTTTATTCTGTTTTTCTGCTGCTGTTCAATCTCAAAGAATGCATTGTGAATCCTGATATCGTAAAGACAATTGAGTTCTCCCTTTGTATTTTCTATCTCAACCTTTATCACTCCTTTATCTTCCTTTATATCGACAATATTTATTCCAGAATCTTTATTCCCTGCCCATAAAATGGCTCTTGAAAACATTCCAAAACTGTATTCCCATCCGGGTATCCACATCCATCTTCCTTCTGCCTGCCAGTCTCCGAGACTCGGGGCAACTGATTCATAACCACTCGCAGGATTTCCATCTATTACAACAACCCTTCCTCTGCCAACTTCAAAAACCCATACCCTTGGCATTCTGTAAGGAATACCTTTTGTAAGCCAGGATGCATCAACCTCTTTGCCATTTTCCCTGAGAAATTTTTCAAGATCTCCATAGAGGTCCTTGTTTGCTAAATTACCAAGGATAACAGCACCTTTTCCTTTCTTGATGAAAGAATAGATGCTTTCCTGGATATAGGCAGGGAAACCTTGATTCCAGTGCAATGCAGAGAAAAATAGCAGGTCATAATCCTTTTCAGATAGTTTTTTCAGCAAATCCTTCAATGTATTCTGGGCATAAGGAAATTTCTTCGTTGCATCCCAGGCGAGCACAGATACATCAAAATCAATATCGCATCTCTGCCATATCTCTCGCCAGTATCCAACTGAATTATCACTTCTATTGACGAATAAAACATTTGTTTTTCCATTAACCCATGGCTTTGCCCATTTTATATGAGGAGTTTCAATACTCAGATCAACCTTTGCATACCAGTCCGGTAAAGGGGGAGTAATTATTTGATAACCGTAGAATTTTTCTCCAACCTGCTGCCCTTCTTTTTTCTTCATAAAATATGTGTATGGTGAGGAGCCAATTTTTAATGGGAGTTCTGCCTTTGCAAGAAGTTGATTTTTTTCATCGAGGGCTTTTACAAAAACAACATAGGTTGAATCTTTTCTTTCAATGGAAAGCGGAAATTGAAACTTTGAAGCTTCAACTTTTTTCAGTTTGAGATCCCCTGTTCCAAGGATTGTCTCTTTTTCTTCCGGAAATATCCTGTATCCATACTCTGTTTTGATTCTTCCACCGGTTGGACTCGAGATGGAAACCTTTATGGGTAAGGAAGAGGAAACTTTCAGTTCATCTCTGCTAACAAAATTTCCGATATCTGACTTTTCTCCAGCAGTGATTCCAATGGCAATCTTTTCTGTGGCATAATCTAAACTGTCAAGGTTTTTTACCGGATAAACAATATAACTTGTTTTCCAGGATGTCCCTGGTTCCAGAATTTGCTTTCTATAGGGCCATTGTACAACCGCTCCCGGTCCTTTTGATAACCAGTTTTCAATAGCATCAAGGTATTTCCAGTCCATTATAAAAACAAGCCCGAGTCTGCTTTGGACACTTACGAAACCAGAAAAACTTGCTGTTGGTTCCTGTGATCCAACAGGTGCACTGAAAGACCTTACTATTGAATCCAGTTCATTCAACACGCCAAGTTCATCAGGGACAAAATGCCAGCAGTCCTCATCCACAACCCATGTATGATGGCTCACCATATATGTAAAAGGAAGTTTTTCCTTTGAATTGTTTTTAACCTCTATCTGGACCTCAATTACCGGTGAATCCTGTCTCAGTGTGTAGGTTCTTTCTATGACAACATCTTTATATGCTTCAAAACTTCCTGCACCAATAAGGTTTGCATAAAGTTTTATGATGGCAGTATCAGGCCCTGTTTTTATAATTTCACTTTGATACGGGTGGTCACAATTGTAGAGTTTCTGGTCAAACATCTCTCCGAGTTCAACCACATGATCCATGAAAAGATTTCTTCCAACATCCATCCTCTTGTTTTCTGGCTTGTAAAAAAGCTCAATACCCTTTCCGCCAGCAGAAGGATTGAATTTGATTCTGAAATACTGGTTTTCCATAACAAGATTGTCATTCTTTCCATCGTTGTCAATGTCTTCGTAATAGGCTTTTGTCTGACAGAATCCTGAAGCAGAGAAAAACAAAAACGCCAGACATAAAATTAAAATTTTTTTTATTCAAGCCTCCTTTTTCATTAACATTTCTGCAGGAATAAGTTCATCTATCTTTACAGGTCTTTTCTCATCAATGGATTTCATCGCAGCAACACCGATTATCGCAGATTTTGCTCCTTCTTCAAATCCCGGAAGTATCTGTTTACCGGTTTTGAGCGATTTAACAATATCCTTCATCATCAGGATATCAGCACCACCGTGAAACCTGCTTGTTTCCTTTTTTACCTCATGGACTTTTTTCTCCTTTTTAAATTTGTCTATCACAGTGATGGAACTGCCGGTAAGAGAACTAACAGTAAGTTCTCCTCTGTCTCCTGCAAAACACATAAAACTGACTCCTGTTCCGAAGAAAATCTCGGTAAAAGAGGCAAGAACTCCATTTGCGTACTCAATCGTCAAAATGTAATGGTCAGGACAGCTGCTCGGTCCAAAAACGCAGTAGTTTCTTGTGTAGCCATCAACAGCAGCCGCTTTGATATAAATGTCCTCAAGAAGTTTTGATTCCTTCTCCGATAACTGCCGCCTGTAAAGGCAACTGGCTGTTTCCTCACACTTATGACATCCTTCCCATTTCTTATTTCCTCCAAAACGGCTCTGTTTCCCTTCGGCATAAACCTTTACTGGATATGAGTCAATGCACCAGTTTAAGATGTCTATTGTATGGCATCCCTTATGCACAATCAGCCCTCCACTTTTTTCCCTGAATTTATGCCACCTTCTGAAGTATCCTGTTCCTTCATAACCGCTGTAAGCAACACCTGAAAGTATATTTCCAATTACTCCATCCTTCACCAATTGATGCATTTTAATGTACACCGGGTTGTATCTCATATTGAACCCCATAAAGGTCATACGAGATGTCTTTCCGGTAGCATCAAGTATTTTCTTTATCTGCTTTTCGTCTATGGCAAGTGGCTTGTCACAGAAGACATGATAGTTTTTTTCAATGCATTTGATAAGGAGATCTGCATGTGTCCAATCAGGTGTTGTTATAAAGATAAGATCCGCAATCCGCGAGTCAAGAAGTTCATCCACTGAGGTGAATCTTTCACAGCTCGGGTAGTTGTGGTGCTTTGCAACATTTTCAAGTCTTATTGGATTGGTATCCGCGACAGCAACAATTTTAAGTTCCGGTATCTGTTCCTGTATGACATTCACAAAGCTTGTTCCTCTGTCTCCTGTCCCTACAATTGCAACCTTTATTTGATCCATCTGTGCTCCTTTCTCACTGCGGATAAAAGTGAATAGGTTTTTATATTGGTTATATTTTAGGCACGGGTATAATTTTCTGTCAAATCACATTGTTTTGTGTAAGGCTGAAAACTTGACTTTTTTAAAAAAAATGTTATTATCAATCCACTATGGGAAGAAAAAAACAGGGTAATGGCAGGGATTCAAATCCCAAAAAGCGAGGAGTAAAGGTTTTTGAGGGACAGTATGTCAGGCCAGGAAATATCATAGTCAGACAGAAGGGCACCCATTTTGTTCCGGGTCATGGTACATATCTCGGTTCTGACTGCACCATTCACGCTGCAATAGAAGGGATGGTTGTTTTCAGCGAAAGCAGGGGCAAGAAACTTGTCAGTGTCATCAACCACAGCACTTAATGATATCCACAGGCATTGAGATAGTGGATGTAAAAAAAATTGCAGCCCTGATTGAAAAAAAACCTGAATATCTGGGTCGTTTTTTTTGCTCCTCTGAGATTGTTCACTGCTCTGGTTACAGAGAAAGGGCTGTGCATCTTGCTGGCTGTCTTGCAGCAAAACTTGCCTTCAAAAAAGCATCCCCTTTTTTTACAGGTTTTGACATACACAATCTTGAAATAAAACATACCTCTGAAGGAAAACCATATATTGTCTGCATGGATACGCGTCTTAAAGGTTATTCAATCTCTGTTTCAATATCACATACAAAATCAGTTGCTGCCGGATTATGCGTTATCTCAAAAAATGGAAAAATTTGCTCTTCCAAAAAGAAAGAAGGATACACATAAGGGTACATATGGCCATCTTTTCGTTATAGGTGGTTCTCCTGGATTAACAGGTGCAGTGTGTCTCGCCTCCATGGCTGCATTGAGAACAGGCTGCGGTCTTGTTACAGCAGGTGTTCCTGAATCCCTCAACGAAATTTTTGAAATAAAACTGACAGAAGCAATGACAATGCCGCTACCTGAATCAGGAAGAAAAACCATCGGAATACTTGCTGTTGAAAAATGTCTCAGATTCATTGAAAAAATTGATGGTGTTGTGATAGGTCCTGGAATATCAACAGACCCAGGAACAGAAGAATTTTTCAGACAGATTCTGCCTGAGATAAAAAAGCCTGTTATCATAGATGCTGATGGATTGAAGCTTCTTTCAAAAAATACCGAGATACTGAAAAACAGTGAAAGAAAAATCATCCTGACACCGCATCCTGGAGAAATGTCATATCTGACAGGTTTAACCGTTGCCGAAATCCAGCAAAACAGAAAAAAAGTCGCTTTTGATTTTGCCGGTAAATTTAATGTTGTGCTTGTGCTTAAAGGATACAGAACAGTTATCACGGATGGTAAAAATGTTTATGTAAATTCAACTGGCAATCCTGGAATGGCAACAGGTGGTAGCGGAGATGTGCTTTCAGGCATTATAGGTTCTCTTGCTGTTCAGGGTTTTTCTCTGTGGGAATCTGCTGTTACAGGAACCTATCTCCATGGTCTTGCCGGAGACCTTGCAGCCAGAAAAATTGGCGAATACTCTCTGATTGCAACTGATATCATTGAATTTCTCCCTCAGGCAATAAAAAAAATACAGCGATAAAATTTTCATAGGATATATAAAGGAGCCAGAGATGCTTGCCAGCAATGCAAAATGGATATGGTGCGATGGAGAAAAACATGATGTGTTTCAGTTCTGTTATTTCAGAAAAAGTTTTTATGTCGAAAAAAACATCACAGCTGTATTAAACTGCTGCGCTGATTCAAGATACAGGTTGTACGTCAATGGAAGATATCTCGGCTTTGGTCCCGCAAGGGGAAAATCAGCATCTCCTTATTATGATTGTTACAAAATACAGCTGAAAAAAGGGGAAAATCTTATTGCGTTTCTTGTACAGCATTATTTCAAACCATCAAACCTGTATGAGTCAATTGAACCAGGACTTATATGCAGCATAGAAGCTGATGGAAATGTGCTTGAAGCAACAGATTCCACATGGAAAGCAAAGCACGCGGATGCTTACACTCCTGTTTCAGGGATTTTTTTCCCTGAGTGCTTTGATGCACGAAATGAAGATGAAAACTGGAATCTTCCTGAGTTTGATGATAGCAGCTGGAAAAATGCGATTGAAAAAAGTCAGACCAATCTTGCGCCAGTTGAAAAATTGATTCCAAGACCGATACCTGCCATAAAGGAAAGACCTGTTGTGCCAGCAAAAATCCTCAGGATTTATACCTGCCAGGTTGATAACAAAAAGGATTTTCTTGATAAGGAGAAAATAGCTGAAACACTCTGGCATGCAAAGATTCTCAACCAGTCTGTAAAAACAATTCCTCAAATCAAGCCTCCTTCAAAATGGCAAAAATTTTCTCTCAGACTTGATCCGGAAACAGCGGTCTGTTTCATAATTGATTTTGGCTGTGAAACACTGTCATTCATTGAATTCTGTCTGCAGGGACAATCTGGAGTTATCGTGGATTTTGGACACAGTGAGTGTTTGTGGGATAATCGCGTTCCGACTCTCTGGCAATCCGGTTCTCTAAAACAGACTCAGAGAATCATATTGAAAGATGGTAGGACGCTTCACAGAACAAATCAGCCGAGAGGATTCAGATATTTGATTGTAAGGATTTTCAATCCATGGAAAGAACAGGCAAAGATATCAATGGAATCCATAAAGGGTTACGAGGCAATCTACCCTGTTAAAGAAATGGGTACTTTTAAGTGTTCGGACAGCCTTCTTGAACAGATTTACAGAATCTGCCGGCGAACTGTGAACCTCTGCATGGAAGACGCATATACGGACTGTCCCTGGAGAGAGCGCTCTCAGTGGGTTGGAGATGCTCAACCAGAGGCACTTGTCAATTACTATTGTTTTGGAGCATATGATTTATCAAAAAAGGCGGTACTTGAATTTACTTCCGGAAATACTGAGGAAGGCTATATCCCTGGGGTATGCCCTGGAAATTATAAAGGAAATCTACCGACATGGGGAATGAGAATACCCGTGATCGTGTGGGAATATTATCTGTTCACAGGAGATTCTGACACACTGATCAGGGCGTATGATGGAGTGAAAAAACAGATGGAATGGCTGCTGAAACATACTGATAAAGATGGACTTTTTGACCTGAGGCACGGCTGGAGCTTTGTTGACTGGACGCGTCTGGACGATAGATGCGCTGACGGTGCTGTGCAGGGCTGGTTTTATCAATCACTTATTTATGCTGAAAAGATTGCCAGGGCAATCGGAGATGTTTCTTCAGCTAAAAGATATTCCGAACAGTCAAAACTTGTGAAAAAAAGTATTGAAAGACTTTACTGGAGCAAAAAGAAAAACGCATTCAAAAAATACAGAAAAAATAGTCCGGTAAAGCCTGCGGATGCATCAGAAGATATCATCGGTCAGCATGAGAATTTTCTTTTTCCCTTGCTCGGAATAGGAACCAGCAGGCAGAGAAAATCAGCCCTGTCATCAATTGCCGGCAAAACCGGATTGTATCTGCCAAATATCGGCGATTACCAGAGCGCACACATTCCCGAGCATCACGGAAATTATGTCGGTGAAGAAATTATAAAAATCGGAAGTCCTTTCTGGTCTTTTTACGCACTTCTCTCTCTGATTGAAAACAGAAAATACAGAGAAGCCATTGATTATATCAGAGTATGCTGGGGAATCATGCTGGATTTTGGTGCCACAAGCTGCTGGGAAATGTGGGACAGACACACATCACTGTGTCATGGCTGGAGCGCAGGTCCAGCAGTGATACTGCCTGCATATGTGCTTGGAGTAAAACCTGTTAAACCCGGATTTAAGGAATTTGAAATCAAACCGATTTTATTTGACCTGGTATCAGCAGAAGGCACTGTACCAGCTCCTTCCGGAAAAATCTCTGTTTCATGGAAGCTTATCAACAGTAAAATTTTTGAAATAAAAATTGATGTGCCGGCTAACTTAAAAGCAATTTTTATTCCACCTGAAAATTTTATTCCGGCCAGGAAACTGATACTGAAATCAGGAACTCATATGTTTACATTAAAAAGGAGATAAAAATGACTGACAGGGAAAGGACAAAACGGATTTTACATTATGAAAACTATGACAGAATGCCACTGGTGCATTTTGGATTCTGGAATGAGACACTGCAGTTGTGGGCTAACCAGGGATACATCAAAAAAGAAATAGCGGAAACCTGGGAGGATGGCAACTCCTCGGACAATGAAATTTCAAAAATGCTGGGTTTTGATTTTGACTGGTATTGTGTTTTCAAGCCTTTTTTGGGGCTATGGCCTGCATTTGAGGAAAAAGTTGTTGAAGAACTTCCTGATGGAACCCAAAAAATATTGAATGCAGATGGCGTTATAACACTGCACAGACCCGGTGCTGGTTCAATACCTGCTGATGTTGACCATCTTTTGAAAGACAGAGACTCCTGGAAAAAGCACTATCTTCCAAGACTTCAATGGCATCCTGACAGGGTTTTGAAAGCACCTGTAAAGACCGATGGCACATCATTGCCCTTTGAAAATGGCGGTATGGATTTTCTTAAAAGTGATAAAAGAGATTTTCACTACGGTCTTTTCTGTGGAAGCCTGTATGGCTGGATAAGAAACTGGCTCACAATGGAGGGCGCCTGTTATCTTCTTGTTGATGATGAGGCCCTTTTCGATGAGATCGTTGAGACAAACGCTGAGATATGTTATCAGGCGGTTAAGATGACCCTTGAACGGGGAGCAAAATTTGATTTCGGACATTTCTGGGAAGATATCTGTTTCAAAAATGGTCCTTTGATATCCCCGCAGGTTTTCAGAAAAAAAATAGGTCCTCATTACAGAAAAATATGCGATTTACTCAATAAGTACGGTATAGACATTGTTAGTGTTGATTGTGATGGATGGATTGATGCACTTGTTCCGGTATGGATTGAAAATGGGGTCAACACAATGTTTCCCATTGAGGTCGGTACCTGGAACGGAAATATCAAACCATGGAGAGAAAAATACGGTAAGGACCTGCGTGGGGTTGGTGGAATGAACAAGGTTATTTTTTCGAAAGATAAGAAGGCTGTTGATGATGAGGTAAAAAGGCTGATGGAACTTGTGGCTCTCGGTGGCTATATTCCATGCCCTGATCATAGAATTCCTCCTGACGCAAAATGGGAACTTGTTCAGTACTACTGCGAAAAGATGCGAAATTTTAATGGATAACATGGGAGAAACATGAAATCAAAGGAATTTTTTGCAGGATGGCAACAGGTTGATATAACACCAGAACAACCCGTCTGTCTCTGCGGACAGTTTCACGCAAGGGTATCAGAAGGAGTAAAAGACCCGATAACATCAACTATCGCTTTTTTTGAATCAATCTCTCACGATAAAAAAATAAATCAGGCTGTCGTGATAAGCTGTGACCTTGTTGCTATACCCGATGTTTTCAGAAAAGCCATTATAGAGAAAACTCAGAAGTTGCTTCCGGGTGTCAGGGAAGAAAATATCATCATCAGCGCCACGCATACCCACACCGCCGGTGAAATTGGCACAGATATTCTGCGCGGAACAAAAGGTTCAAACATCAGGGAAATTTACGGGATTGATCTGCCTGTAATGGAAATTTCTGATTACATTGATTTTGCATCAAAAAGAATTGCCCGCGGTATCAAAGAAGCTTATGAAAAAAAGCAGAAGGCAGGTATGGGGTTCGGTCTCGGTTTTGCTGTTGTTGGATTTAACAGAAGAATTTCTTATTATGATGGGTCTTCAAAGATGTATGGCAATACCAGGGATAACCAGTTCAGCCATGTGGAAGGTTATGAGGACCACTGCCTGAATATCATGTGCACATGGGATCATAACAGAAAACTTACAGGTATCATCGTTAATATCGGATGCACCTCCCAGGTTGATGAGCATCTGTTTTTAATCAGCGCTGATTTCTGGCATGAGGTTCGGCTTGAATTAAAAAGAAGGCTCGGTGAACATGTTGTCGTGCTCGGCCAGTGCAGTGCGGCTGGGGATCAGTCCCCACATGTTCTTTTATGCAAGGAAGCCCATAACCGCATGTGGAAACTTTCCGGAAGAACAGAAAGACAGGATATCGCCATAAGGATTGCTGATGGAATAATGAGGGTGCTTCCTGATATTGAGAAAGCAATTGACTTTGAACCAGAGTTTGAAATTACCAGCAGGACAATTCATCTGACCAGGTACAGCTGCATTGAACAGGACCTGCAGTTTTTTTCTGTTGAGGCTGAAAAACATAAAAAGGAGTACGAAAGACTGAAACAGGAAATTGAAAAAAATCCTGAAAAGAAAAATGAACCACGCTGGTACAAAGATATCACATACAATTACAGAAGATACAGATGGTATGAGGGCTATACAGAAAGATGCAGGAACCTGAAAGAAAAACCGAAGGTACCAGTGGAGGTGCATGTTTTAAGAATAGGCGATATTGTGTTTGCCACAAATCCATTTGAACTGTATCTTGATTACGGATTAAGAATAAAAGCACAGAGCCCTGCAACCCAGACATTTATTGTCCAGCTTGCAGGAGGCGGCACATACCTGCCAACAGAACGCGCGATAAAAGGCAGAAGTTATGGGGCAATCGGTCCTTCCTGCGTTGTGGGTCCTGAGGGCGGAAGAGAACTTGTTGAAGAAACACTGAACATTATTAACAGTCTGTGGAGGAAAAATTGATTAACATTGGCATTGTTGGCGCTGGAAACAGGGGAATAAGGTGCTACGGGATTTACATTCTGAAAGAAAAAAAGCACATTGCACGAATAACAGGTATTTCTGACCCTGACAGAAGAAGGCTCAGGGTTGCTGAAAAGGTTCTGCATCTTGATGAAAAATGTGTATTTACTGATACCGAGAAATTGCTGAAAACAGTTCCGCTTGATGCAGTTATCATCACAAGCCCGGACTATACTCACAAAAAAATAGCAATCTCTGCATTCAACAGAGGACTTGATGTTCTGTGTGAAAAACCCCTTGCGCTGACAGTGAAGGATTGCGACGCTATCATTGAAGCTCAAAAAAGGTCAGGCAGGATTTTGTGCGTTGGCTTTGTGTTAAGATATAACAATTTTTACAGAAAGATGTATGAACTTGTAAATGTTGAAAAAAGACTTGGAAGGGTTATTATGGCTGGCGCCATTGACTCTGTTTCAACCGGTTCACAGTATTTCTTTCATGGATGGTGGAGATTGAGGAAAAACAGCGGAGGACTGCTTGTACAGAAGGCAACCCATTCTGTTGACATATTGAACTGGATAGTGGGTAGCAGGCCAAAAAGTGTTTATGGTGCTGGAGGACTCGCTGTTTTTGGAGGGACCGAGTCAAATAAAAAGAGATGCTCAACCTGCAAAATAAAAAACACCTGTCCTGAATCTCTCGCTGATAACAGTATATCCTGGGATTATGGAGAAGCAAGTATCACCATGGATGTTGAGGATAAGTGTGTTTTCGCAAAAGAGATAGATGTGTACGACCACGAGGTACTCACGATTTCATATGAAAACGGTGTGAAGGCGTTCTTTGTTGAAAGCCAGTTTACTCCTGATTACAAAAGGGAGTTCTGGTTTATTGGAGATAAAGCAAGAATGTATGGAATAGACCCGTACATTGTTTCAGAGGATGATAGAAAACAACCATACATTGAGATTGTTTACAGACACACAAGAAAAAAGGAAATAATACCTGTAAAACTGAATCCAGGTGGTCATGGCGGTGGAGATCCTGGATTGATTGAGGATTTCATTTCCTGCTGCATAACGCGGAAAAATCCGCTTGCAGATGGCATTGCCGGAAGAGAAAGCATTGCGATATGCTGGGGTGGAGAAAAATCCATTGAAACAGGAAAAATAATCAGGTTGAGGTAAAGTGTGAATCCTTTTATGAGAATATCCGAGCTGATGCGGGTTGCTTATGAAAAGCACATCCTTATACCCGCTTTCAATGTTGCTTATTTACCGATGGTAAAACCCATATCAGAGGCACTGAGCGAATGCAAAACCATCGGAATAATTGAAGTATCAAGGCCTGATATAATCAATTTTGGTGCGAAAAGTATTGAATCTGTTGCCGAACAGTATCATAAGATCGCAAATCAGCACTTTACGTTTCTTCATCTTGACCATGTTCCGGTGATTGACGAGAATTATGAGCAGGTTGACTGGGAAAAGATGATTGAAACTGGCATCAGACTCGGTTTTGATTCAGTGATGATTGATGGTTCAAGGCTTCCTTTTGAGCAGAACATAGAAATCACTTACAGTGTGGTCGAAATGGCACATAAAAATAATATCTGCGTTGAGGCAGAACTTGGATCTGTGTTAGGCCATGAAAAGGAAGAACTTCCTCCATACGAGGAGATTTTTGAAAAAAAAATAGGATTCACTGATCCTGAGAAGGCAAAAATTTTTGTTGAAAAAACAGGCGTTGACTGGCTTTCTGTTTCTGTGGGATCGATCCACGGAGCAATATCAAAAACAGCAAAAAACAAAAAGAAATTATGCGCGAGGATTGATATTGAACATCTTTCCAGGATAAACCAGAAGGCAAATGTTCCGCTTGTTCTTCACGGTGGTTCAGGAATTTCGCCTGAATGCATAATGCAGGCAGTAAAAAATGGCATCACGAAAATCAATATCGGCACAGAGATACGGCAGGCTTATGAATCAGGGCTGAAATCAGAAAGCAACATTGCAGAAGAAAATGTGAAAACCACTATAAGAAAACTTATTGAAACATATCAGGTTTTCAATTCAGCAGAATTACTCCTGATGTGATGTGCAATCTTTTTGAATTCCGGAAGCGTCTCTCTGTAGAAAAGTTTCCAGCCCTCGCAGAGAACACTTTTTGGTTTTTGTGAAGAACCTTTTTGTATTCTGTGTTTCTGACAGTCGCCGTAGCAGAATTTCAGAAACTGGCAACAGTCACAGTCAGTGTGCCATTGTGATTTTTTTACTCCGAAACTTCTGTATACGTCAGAGTTAAAAAAATCATGCCAGTCATTTCTCATTATATTGCCGATAAGGGTATTATGTCTGACAAAGAAATCGCAGGGAAACACATCTCCGTTATGTTCTATTACAAAATACTGACAGCAGTTTTTTTCCATCTGACAGCTACCTGCCTGTCTGCCGAGCAATAAAAGGATGATTGAATCAAAAAGCCTTATTGAAACCTTAAAGTTATCAGTTATCCAGGATTCAAAAAGTTCGCAGAGGAAAATGCCCCATTGTTTTCCATCAATCGTCCATGGTAATCTTTTTTGGTTTCTGTCATATTCCACGCATGGAATGTACTGATGGAATTCAGAACCTGTATCCCTGATGAACCGATAGACCTGTTTTGCCCTGCCTTTATGAGCAGAACTGACAACCGTCAGGGTATTGAATGCCACATTGAATTTTTTCAGCAATCCAATTGCATTCATTACCATTTCAAATGTATTCTGTCTGTCATGGACTATCCTGAATTTGTTATGCAGATCTTCAGGTCCATCAATGCTTATTCCGACGAGAAAATTGGACTGTGCAAGAAATTCACACCATTTTTCATTGATCAGATAACCATTTGTCTGCAATCCATTTCCAATTACAGAGCCGGCTGTCGCAAAATTCCTCTGAAGATCTATCACCCTCTTAAAAAAATCAATACCCATTAAAAGAGGTTCACCACCCTGCCATGAAAAGATGTATTGTGTCTGATGCGTCTTCAGGTACTTTCTTATGAGTGTCTCAAGAACGGTTTCATCCATTCTCGTGGCTTTTAGATGTCTGTAAAGCGGCAGGTTTTTGTAAAAACAATAAAGGCAATCAGAGTTGCATTCTGATGATGTCGGCTTGATAAGCAGTGAAAATTGTTTCATAATAAACTATTATAACAGATATACAAAAATGACGAAGATGAAAAAAAGGCCCAACATACTTTTTATAACAAGCGATCAGCAACATTATAATACTCTTGGTTGCACCAACCCTGAGATAAAAACACCCTGTCTTGATCAACTTGCCAGGGAAGGAATAAGATTCACCCGTGCATACTGTACAAATCCCACCTGCACTCCTTCAAGGGCATCCTTAATTACAGGAAAATATCCGGGTCAGCACGGAGCATGGTCCCTTGGAACAAAACTACCCGAGACAGAACCCACCCTGGGAGAATATCTACAGGCTGCGGGATACAGAACAGCTCTTATCGGAAAAGCCCATTTTCAGCCTTTGAAAAACACTGAAGAATATCCATCAATAGAATCAAATCCATTGATGCAAAAACTTGATTTCTGGAGAAAGTTCAATGGTCCTTTTTATGGATTTCAAAGGGTGGAACTGGCCAGAAACCACACCGATGAGTTTCATGTGGGACAGCACTATGCCATCTGGATGGAGAAAAAAGGATTTAAAAAATGGAGAAACTATTTCAGAGCACCTGCTGGAACTGTTAAACATCAGCAGAGATGGCACTGGGATTTACCTGAGAAATATCATTACGACGCATGGATTGCAGAAAGAATGATAAAACTCTTAAAGCAGTACCACAGAAAAAACCAGCAATTTTTTCTCTGGTCCAGTTTTCCTGATCCGCATCCACCATATCTTGTTCCCGAGCCATGGGATACAATGTACGATCCGAATAAACTTACAATACCTGAGGTTAAACCTGATGAACACAGAAAAAATCCTCCACATTTTCAGCTCACTCAGATAAAAAATCCTGATTTTTCTCCGTGGAGAGAAACAGGTATGGGAATTCATGGTTTTCATTCACATCTTTTTCTGATGAAGACGCTGAAAAAAGACACAGCTGTATACTACGGCATGATCAGTTTGATGGACAAATACATCGGTGTCATCATAGATGAACTCGACAGGCTCGGTCTTTCAGAGGATACCATTGTTATTTTCACAACGGATCACGGTCATCTTCTCGGCCAGCATGGACTTGCCGCAAAAGGAGCATTTCATTATGAAGACCTGCTGAGGGTGCCTTTCATTGTGAGATGGCCGGGAACTGTACCTGAAGGTAAAGTTTCAGATGCTCTGATTTCTTTTGTTGACTTTGCTCCAACTATTCTATACCTATGTGGTTTGAAAATACCGCGGACAATGTCAGGGATTGATCAGAGCAGTGTTTTTCTTGGGAAACAACAGTCTTTGAGAGACTGGGTACTTGTTGAAAACAGGCATGAACCCACAACAATATACCTGAAAACTTACATAGAAAAGAGATATAAACTGACAGTGTATTACAGGCAGGAATATGGGGAGCTTTTTGACCTGGAAAAAGACCCTTTTGAAAATAACAATCTCTGGGATGAACCAGCATACAGAGAATTAAAACACGAATTGATCAAAAAGCTTGTTTTTGCTGAAATGGAAAAGGAACCGCTATGGATGCCAAGGGTATGGGGCGCATAGACAGAAAGGGATTCACACTGATTGAGCTGTTGATTGTTTTTATCATTGTTGGTCTGCTTGCCTCTATTGCAATACCCATTTACAGAGCAAACATCAAAAAAGTTGCATCTTCAGAGGGTGCCGCGCTTCTTGGAACAGTTCTTACAGCGCAGAAGACCTACTATTCAGAAAACGGTACCTACACCTCTGATGAAAGCCTTATCGGCATTGATACTTCCGGCAATAAGTATTTTAAGGATTTTGATCTGGTAAATGCTGATAATAATGGCTTCAAAGCCAGAACAACCGGTACAGGTCTGTGTGAAGACGTGGAAGTCATAATGGAATACACAAACACAGCAGGAGCCACAATATCTTATCTGGGGCTTTGATCTGAAATGAAACAAAAATTCCTTTTATGTGTTTCTTTTATCTTCTGTGCGTCAGTTGTTTATTGCCTGCCCGCAAGAACACTTTTTGATTTTGAAGAAAACATAAATGGATGGAGTATTATAGAAGGCCTTTCAGCGCCAGGAACACTCCAGCACAGTAAAGAAAACGCAACAGAAGGAAACGGATGCCTGAAATTTACCGCCAGTTTTCCCGGAGAGGCAGGTATCAAAATCCAGATGGCTGAAAACTGGTCATCCTACCAATCACTCAGTTTTGACATGGTGGTTGCGGAAACAACGGTTTCCCAGGTGAAATTTACCGTCTATCTGAAAGATAGAGAATGGTTGTGGTATCAGACAAAAGAACAAACTGTCAAACCTGGAACAACAAAGATTTCAATAAACATCTCGGGTTCAAGTCTTGAACTTGTTCCTGCCGGTCACAAAAAGCCATGGAATCAGTACAGCGGAGAGGAAATAAGAGAAATCGGTGTGAAGTTTGTATGCAGGGATAAGACAATTTTAACAGTCTACCTGGACAATTTCAGGCTGTCTCCTGTACTTTTTTCTTCAATGCGGGTTAACAGAACAGAGGTCCCTCTGTATGAAAAATTTGAAATCTCGTTCAGGACCTCAATGTATTTTGAAAATCCTTTTGACCCTGACTGTATAGCAATAGATGCTTACTTCACATCTCCTTCTGGAAAACAGATAATTGTTCCTGGTTTTTTCTATCAGGATTTTTATTTTGCGGGACCTGCCGAAAATGGTCAGGATAATCTACAACCTCAGGGTTTTCCTGAATGGAAGATAAGATTTGCACCGGTTGAAACAGGTACCTATAAATATAAAATAGTTGCGTCAATAAATAAGGGCGAGGAAATACTTTCAACACAGGCGATGAGTTTCAGAGCAATTCCTTCGCCAAAAAGCGGGTTTGTTCGTGTTAGCAAAAAAAATAATAGATATTTTGAGTTTGATGATCGCAGTTTCTTTTATCCCATAGGACACAATATCAGGTCTCTCAATGATAACAGATACTCGCAGTTATTTAAACGGCCACTTGCAGCAATGAGCGGTACAGTTAACTTTGAAACATGGATTACGGATATGAAAAACAACAGAGAAAACTTTTTTGAAACATGGATGGCTGCCTGGTGGATTGCAATAGAATGGAAAAAGGGCTACGGTTTTTATCAGGGTATTGGAAGGTATGAGATGAGAAATGCCTGGAAGCTTGATTGGATACTGAATCTGTGCGAAAAAAACGATATTTATATACAGCTTTTGGTCATCAATCATGGTTCTGTAAGCACCTATTGTGATCAGGAATGGCAGGATAATCCGTACAATGTTAAAAACGGCGGTTTTCTTAACAGCCCTGAGGAGTTTTTCACTGACGAAAGAGCAAAAACCTTTTTCAAAAAGAGACTCAGATATATTGTTGCCCGATGGGGATACAGCCCGAACATTTTTTCATGGGAACTGGTTAATGAGATGAACCTCATTGGCTCATCAGGTAATTTTTGCAGAAAGGATATACTGGCAAAATGGTATGCGGAAATAGGCGATTATCTTGCGCATATAGATCCTTATGATCATATGATAACAGGTCATTATACGATTCTTTATGACAGCGATGTTTTCAAACTTCCACAGGTGGATTTTGTCCTTACCAACGCTTATTATCCTGTTAATCGCAGCAATATCGTTGATTATCTCGTCACAGTCGCAGATTTTAATTCAAGGTTTAATAAACCGCATTTTGTCTCTGAATATGGCGGAAACTGGAACGCAGGACCAGAAGAACTGATTGAAGCAGATCTTCACAATGGCATATGGGCCGGAGCACACCTTCCTTTTGCCGCAATACCACTTTTCTGGTGGCACAATTTCATTGAAGATAAAAATCTCTATTATCACTACAAGGCACTTGCGCAGTATCTGGAAAATATTGACAGAACAAAGGAAAGTTTCAATCCAAAATCTATCAAAATTACAGGAGATAATGTCTCCAGCATCAAATCCATCTGCATAGCAAGCCAGGAAAAGGCCCTCATATGGATCTACGGGCAGGACAGACTGAAGAAACCACCTGCGGAAACCGATCCGCCCATCACAAAAAATAACCAGTGTATCATTGATGGTTTGATTTCCGGTGATTATATGATAGAATTCTGGGATACATACTCTGGAAAAATCACACAGACACAGAAGGTGAAATTGACTGATGGTCTGGCTTTTTTGTTACCTGAAATAAGCAGGGATTTTGCTATTAAAATATACAGAATACCTTAAAACGGAGGAAGTATGAAAAAGGTTTTTTATCTTTTTGATAGAGACAGTTGTTCTCTATCTTTTTGGGCAAAGGAAGAACTTGAAAAAATCTTTGCAGGTGATGGCAGGTTTTCTTTTGAGGCTGGAAATGAAATAGAAACTTCTTTGAAAAAATATGATGCGGTGATTGTCTTTAAAAAGTTATCGCGAAAAGAAAAAGAGATGCTTGATGAATACAGGGTCAATGGAAAGGGTGTTGTTTTTATAAATATGTGCTGTGAATCAGGTCTTACGGATGCAACTTCTATTGAAAATATGGGCGTTCAGCAATTCACCGTCTTTATTGAAGACACAAACCACTATTTATCTCAGAGGTTTCCCGCAGAATTTCAGATTACAGATTATCTTTTTAATGTCAGTCTGAATAATGCGGAAACAGTGTTTTACACCCTGATAAAAAATAAAAAGGTTCCTGTCGTGGCTGTTAAAGAGAATGAAAAAGGAAGGGTTTGCTGGGTCTTTGCGGGTAACACAAAACAGACGTGGAAAGAGTTCAATTTCAGAAAAATCATTGTAAGATGTGTTGCCTGGTCAACCGGAGAAAAAATTAAGGATAAGACGATCAATTGCGGACTTGTTGGGTATGGTCCAATGTTTGGCATGGGAAAAGGACATGGAAGCCATATCAATTCAACAAAAGGAATGAAAACAATCGCTGTCTGCGATACAAATCCTGCGCGGGTTGAGGCTGCAAAACAGGAACTTGGTGGACTTGCCGGATACTTCACAAATCTTGAAGAAATGTTGAAGATGAAAGAACTTGATCTTATTGTGGGTATTGTGCCGCATGATGTACACTTTGATGTTGCAATGAAAGCTTTTGAATATGGCAAGCATGTTATTATGGAAAAACCTTTCTGCATAAATGTTGAACAGGCCACAAAAATGATTGATGCAGCAAGAAAAAACAATCTCATGCTCAGTGTTTTTCACAACAGAAGATGGGATGGAGATTATGTCGTCATAAAAAATCTTGTTGAATCCGGCCTGATCGGAGATGTTTTTCATATAGAATGTTTCATCGGTTTTTATGATCATCCAAGATACTGGTGGCGTTCTGAGAAAAGAATCAGCGGCGGAGTGATGCATGATTGGGGCGCACATTTCTGGTACTGGATTTTAGACCTTGTTCCTTCAAAAATAAACTGTATCTTCGGTGATTTTCAGAAAAGGGTGTGGTTTTCTGTTACAAACGAAGACCATGGTCGCGCGATAGTGAGGTTTGAAAACGGTGTTGTTGCTGATTTTACAATTTCTTCTATTGCTGCAATTCCCAAACCACAATGGAAGATACTGGGAACGCTCGGAGCAATTGAGAAAAACAGTGCTGCACCTGACAGAATTAATTTTGTCAGTTTTGTGTCAGGAACCAGGCAGGAAGGCTCTGTTAAGGTGCATCAGTCAACCGGATGGGTGGAATATTACAGAAACATTGCCGACCATCTTTTGATGGGAGAAGAGCTGATTGTAAAACCTGAACAGGCAAGAAGGGTGATAGGTGTGATTGAGGCGGCAGAAAAATCATCAAAACTCAATAAATCCATTGAGCCTTTTGAAGACTGCCAGTAAAAATGGAAGATAATCTGATACTTGTCGGTGCTGCGGAAATAGATATAACCCCACCTGTTGGAACAGCCCTCGCCGGTTCCTTGAAACCGAGAGTTTCAACAGGTATAGAAGACCCTCTGTATGTGAAATCCATCGTTATAGAATCCGGAGGAGCAAAACTGGCTTATGTAATTTTTGATCTTATAGCGATTGAAAAGGAAACCCTTCAGCCGGGTATTGAGTTTGCTTCAAAAAAAACAGGTATTCCGCAGCAATGTATTGTGTGGGCAGCAAGTCATACACATACAGGTCCTTATACAACCGGTTTATTTTCAGACCAGGCCCTGGTGAACGAACAATGGCTTTCAGGTATTGCTGAAAAAATGGCGCAGTGTATTATCCAGGCAGACAGGTCGAAAAGACCTGCAAGGTTCAGTCATACCAGAAATTTCCATTACGGGCTCGGACATAATAGAAGGGTCAAATTCAAAAATGGCATAGCCATCAATACCTGGCTTCTGGCTAATGCACCTCTGGATATTCAGGCGGTTGGAAGCGCTGGTCCTGTTGATCCTGAAATCGGTATCATCTGTTTTGAAGACACAGATGGAAAACTTTTAGCCCTGATGTATCATTTTACCCTTCACACCAACACAAATTTTGGTCCTAAATTCAGCGCAGACTATCCAGGGGTTGTTTCAGCAAGAATAAGGGAAAGGTTTGGAAGCCAGGTGATCAGCTGTTTTATGCCAGGAGCCTGCGCTGATATTAACACAAACACAATGAGATACAGAGAAACAGGAAATGCTCTTTCAGAAAAAATTATTGAAGCTATTGAAAAAAGAAAAGTGCAGGATGGTCCTCTGAAACTTGCTGCGATCAAAGCTGAAATAACTGTTCCACTGAGGGATTTTGCTGACCAGACACAGAGAATAAAAAATTCGGGCTGGGACAGCCAATCCCAGGAAGTTTTCTTCAAAGAGATTGAGATTATGAAAAAGGAGGGTAAAACAGAAGACCGCACAATAATTCAGGCCTGGCGGATAGGGGATACTGGTTTTGTTTCCCTGCCAGGAGAATTGTTTGTGGAACTGGGGCTGAAAATAAAACAGGAAAGTCCCTTTCCCTTCACATATCCGGTTGAACTTGGAGGGGATTATCTGGGATACCTGGTTACACAGCAGGCATGGCTGCAGGGCGGCTATGAATCTCTGATAGCCAGAAGCGCCAGAATCAGTGTAGCGGGTGTGATGGCTATGGTTGATAAATCGCTTGAGATGCTTGAGGAACTGAAAAAAGGAGATAAAAAATGAAAATAGGTATTGCCGGCCTTTCAAGAGGAAGAGGTTTTGTAAGTTTATTTTCTGCCCATCCTGAAGTAAAGGTTTCTGCGATCTGCGATATAGATCGGAAAAAACTTGAAGATGTTGGTAATGCTTTCGGTCTTCCTGACAGATCACGGTTTACTGATTTTGAAGATTTTTTGAATGCGGATACAGATATTGTTATGATTGCGACCCCCATACCCTTTCACGCAGAACAATCAGTAAAATCGCTTCTTGCAGGAAAACATGTCCTCTGTGAACAGACAGTGGCTTATACGGTGAAAGATTGTGAAAAGGTTGTGAAAGCGGTTAAAAAAACAGGAAAGAAGTTTATGATGGCTGAAAACTACTGTTATTTCCATTACATACGCGAGTGGAAAAAGATTATTGAGGCAGGGAAAATTGGGAAAATACTTTATGCTGAGGGCGAGTATATCCATAACATAGTAAATCTTCTTGTGGACGAAAAAACCGGCACTTTTTACTGGAGACATGAAAGGCCGCCAGTATGGTATTGTGCCCACACCCTCGGCCCGCTGCTGATGCTTATGAATGACAGGATTGTGAAAGCCTGCGGATTGACAACAGGATTCAATACCTATCCTGATTACAGCAATCATCCGGGATTTCTTGATTTTGAGGTCGGTTTTTTTAAGACAGAAAAAGGGTCTGTAATAAAGATATTGCGCAGTCAGGTTCCAGCATGTCCGCATTTTGTATGGTACTGCATTTATGGGACAAAAGGACACATTGAAAATCGACGAGTAAAAGGCGATGGATTTATTTATGTCAGAGATGAAACCGGTCCGGATGGTGAAATCTTCACCAGTTCCATAAGCGACCCGGATGCACCTGAAGAAGCGAAAAAAGGCGGACATGGAACATCAGAATATTATATGATCAGAGATTTTCTTGAATCCATTAAAAACAACACACAACCACCTATTGATGTTTTCAGGGCAACAGAATGGACAATTCCTGGAATAATTGCCCATCAGTCCGCAATGAAGGATGGCAAATGGCTTGATGTACCGATTTTAACCTGATTGTTAATTTCCAAAAAAGGGGAGAAAAATGCAGCAGAGGATTTTTTTGAAAAACCGTATTCACAGAAAGATCAGGAACAGACCGATTACCTATGGCGTTTGCTGGCCAAAGGGAGAAATACTTGATGAAAATAAGATAGTTGTTTTTGACAATGAAGAAAAACAGATTCCAGCCGGCGTGAAGGTCCTGAACAGATGGGAAGATGGCAGTATACAGTGGACCCTTCTGGATTTCAATACTGATCTTGATGAATCTTCAGAAAAGTCAGTATGGGTAAAATCTGTTGAGAACGCCAGGCAGATTCTGCCTGAAAATCCTGTAATGGTTGAGTGGAAAAATAAAGATATTATCATTAAAAATGGTCTGATGGAACTTGTTCTGTCAGCTGAAAAAACAGGTATCATCAAAAAATGGATAGCGGATGGGAAACAGATGATAAAACCTGATGGTTTTGATATCCACTTCAGGGATGAAAAAGGAAAAAGGTTTTCAGCAAAAAAAGGAAGCAGAACAATTACAGTTGAGCATCATAATCCTTTAAGATGTGTTGTAAGGATGGATGGTAAACACAGCAGTGGAAAAAAGGAGATGCTTGATTATTTTTTAAGGTTTGAAATTTTTGCCGGCAGAAAAGATATAAAAATCACATACAGTTTCAGAAACAGAGAATTGCCTGTTCCGGGGATTAAAATCCATTCCTTTTATATGGAGGTTAACTGCCCTGTAGAAAATGGTAAAAATTGTTTTGCCGCAAAAAACCTTACAAGATATTACAAACCAGGGTTTCTGAGGGTCAATGAGGATGTGTCAATAATTGCTTCTGATACTTCTGAGATTGAAAATTTTGGGAAGAAACACGAAAAAGGTAGATACGCTTCGGTATTTGTCAGGGATGAAAAGGTTTTGCATGATCCTGTGGAAGAAAAACCATGGTTTATGCAAAATGTAAAATACAGAACAAGTGTCGGGCACAGGCTTGTGTTTCCATACATTGCAACAATTGACAAAACACTCGGTATTCTGGCATTTTTCAGCCAGATGAATGCGCTTCATCCAGCGGAACTTAACAAAAAAGGCAGCACCTTTCTTTTTGGCATATGGCCTGACTGGGCAAAAAAACTTTTTATCACTCAGGGCGCAGGACGTTCCCGCACAGTATTTCTTTCAGCAATAAACCCGAATATCTCTGATATGGAAATTCAGGACCGCTACCTAAACTGGGAAGTTCCGATGATGCCTGGATGGATTCCTCAGGATCCTGTTGAGATATGCTGTGATATTGAGCATGTGAGAAAATGCAGGGTCTTTGGGATTGATATGCTACCGGAATATGATCCTAAAAATAAGCCCCTGTTTGAAAAGAAGATACTTGATAGCTGGATAGGCGTTTCTTACGGCACTCTTGGATGGACAGAAGAGGTAATTCCGATGCCACCGGCTGGTTTGTGGGATTATGGAGACAATGGAGCAAATAATGAAGAGATGTTCGGACATGTCTATTTCCAGAATCATCTGAGAACAGGAAACTGGACATGCGCTGAAAACGGGATCGCAATAGCCAGGCATATTCTTGAGGTTGATTTTGTTGATTTCAGTGTGGATGTCCTTCAAAATGGAGGAATGGTCGCTCATTGCCTTAACCACAATGATGGAGCGGTATATCCATCTCATATGTGGTTCACTGAACTGCTGTTTGCTTATGTTTTAACAGGAGATACAGAATTTAAACGCGCGGCATTGAGAATATGCGAAAATCTGCTTCTATGGATTGACCGGTACTTCTGGATTGTTTCTGCAGACCACAGAGAATCAGGTCAGCCGATGATAAATCTTACCTGGTGCTATGAATTCAACAGGGACAATAGATACCTGAAAGCGTGTGAAAAGATAATAAAACAAAATCTGATGGAACAGGTTAAAAAATACGGAAAGATGCAGGTCCCGAAGCCGCATTCAATGCCATTAAAGCTTGTAAGATACGGCGATTACGCAACATGGGAAGGCTGTTTCTGGTACTGGAAAATTACAGGTGATCCTGAGGTTAAGGATTTTTTATTGAGCCAGTTTGAATGGAGATTATCAGTAGAATTTATGACTCCTTTTGCCTATCACAGGGTAAGTGATATCAATCCTGCTGCTTATGCTTACTACATGACCGGAGACAGAAGCTGGTTTGACAGAATTGAAAAGTTCATAAGGGCTGCTTTCAGATGCGCAAAATGGCCCATTGGATGGATACACTCAATGTATGCATTGAAGATTGCATTTGACCTGGGGATTGTCAGAGACGATGATATAACTCCTCAGTAATCAATCTTTATACCAGAGATTTTCAAATTTTGCATTCGTGGCATTCTTTAGAAGGTTTATCACATGGATGAGTCCTCTTTTATCTGTCTGCGAACCAAGAATATGTCTGTAAAGGATTCCTCGCCATTTTTTGTAATTTGAAAGCAGGGGATAGTTAAAAAGTTTCTGGATTCTGTGGTCGATCCTTGCATGTTCTGCCAGAAGCAAGAAACATTCATCCAGATTATCCCTGCTGAGAGCTTCTTCAATTTTTTTCTCAATTTCTCTTGTCTGCCAGAAAAGATAGCCGAATTCAAGGAGAACCTTCTGGTCTCTGATTCTTTTTTTGACTGTGTTTGAGTCTGCAATCCTAAATGCTTTCTCCAGTTTTTCTCTGCAAATTGAATAAGTTTTTCGGTCAAAAATCTGAAGTATCTCTGGAATTCCCATTCCAAATCTTACATTTATTGCTGAATCTTCAAGAGTTTTGTAATAATCAAACATTGGTTGTGCGGCTTTTTGATATAGCGCAAGGCAGTATTCAAATGCAGCATCTTCCCATTTAACATTTTCATCCCACGCTGCCCAGGATGTTACATAAAGTGAAAGTCCATAGGATGTCCATATTGTCTTTGAGTTGAACCACTGAGAGCCATATCCATAAAAACCGGATTTTTTAAGAAACTTTATTGTTCTGATTGTTTCCCTGCTTACCGGAAAAAGCATTCCCATTGAACCGAGAGTACTTGTAAGGTAGTCATAATATCGCATATTCCCTTTTATATGCTTCTTCCATTTTTGAAAAATCTCTGGATATATCGTATATTTGATTGCGTCTTTTTCATAGCTTGAAATAGTTGTTTGAGCAAGCGTACGCCTTAATTCTTCATCTGAAGGAGGATTATCAAGCGCCCTATCCCATTTTCTTTCGTAGATACAAAAAATTACATCTATATTTTCCGGTAAAATTTGATCAAAATCATCAGGAAGTTCAGTATGCCCGTCATAACTGCCAATTTCAAGCCTCACATCCGGAAAATGTTTCGCGATGGCTCCTGCTATGTCTGCTGAAAACAGAACATAGTTTTTTGTGTACTGTAGCTGCTTTGTTGTTCTTCCGGTCCATGGTTCTTCAATCTTCCTGCAATTATCACAGAAGCATGGACCCTGTCCATCATTGGGGAAAAAGGTAAGCCTTTTTATATAAGGATATTTTTTGAAAAAATCCAGAAGGTAATCAATGAAAATCTTTTTTACTTCGGGATGCGTCCAGCAGATTCCGTATGAATTTCTTCCATTTTTTATTCTGTGCAATGCATCCGGCTTCTGATCCGGATCAAAGGCAAAATACTCAGGATGCTGTTCAAAATACTTTGATGGAGGCATTATTGTTTCAAAGACATGAAGCCCTATTGAAAGACCTTTTTCTCCTCTTTTTTCAATTGATTCTTTCAGCATTATTTCTGCCGCATCCGATGAGATTATCTCTCTTTCTCTTTGAAATTCCGGTGTTTTTATTTCTGATGGCACAACTGAATGGCTCATCATCACCTTTGCGCACCAATCAATAAAATAGATATCGCCATGAGAAAGTATATATCTTGAGTTCATAAATGGCTGATGGTAATAAAAATAATCATCTTTTATTTCTATTGTCTTTTTCTCAGGGATGTATTCAATTTTCGGCTGGGCAAAAATACAACCGATATCTCTGTGAAGAAAATCATAGACACAGAGCAATACAGCTCTTGTATCCGCTCCGACAAGAAACAATTTTTGTCCATCAACAAATCTCATCACTGATTCATCCGCCATAACCCTTTTTTCTTCCAGATGATTTTTTTCTGCCAGAACAATGGCGGGTGTGGATTCTGGAATTCCCTTCAGAATCCTGAAATCCGCGCCAGACACCTTCTTCAGATATTTAGCAAGCTGTTTTGCGGCAAAAAGTTCAACAGTATAAAAGTTCTCAGGGATATGGATACTGCAGAAGGCTTTTCCATTTTCAACTATTTTCATATTTTCCCCTCTGTTTTTAACAGACCGGCAAGATAACCATCTTCCGGGTCAAGCATAAGTTTGTAGAATACCTGCTGGAATCTGTCGGTCTTTTTTTCAAGAGGCTTTTTCAGTTTTCCCATCAAAAAGCTGAGAATCTGAATGTTCTGAGCGCCTGCCTGAATATAATCAAGCATGTGAGAACCCCTGTAAACTCCTCCTGTCGCTGATATTGTGTAATCTGGATGCATCTTGTGAACTTTTTTTATCTGAATCAGGTTGCGCTGTCTTAATTGTTTTCCTCCATGAGCGGAACCAATTTCGCTTATGTATATTCTGTTGGCTATTACCACTCCATCCGCACCTGCTTTTATGGAACTTTCAACCATTTTCATCTGGAATTCAGTTCCATAATCAAGGTTCATAATTTTTGGAAAAACCAAAATATCCTTAAAGCGGGTTTTCATCATTTCAGGGATACATCTGTACCATCTCAAAATCGTTTTCTGATTCATCAGCTGATTCTGTTCCCTGAGAAAAGGGCAAAAATCAATCTCAAAAATTCTGTATCCGGCATCATAAAGCCTTTTCGTTGTGTAAAGCCATTCATTTTCATTCAAAGGTTCCTGATATGAAGGAAGATGTCCGAGCAGGGATGCTATAATTATAAAGTCAGGACTCATGTGTTTCCAGCAGGAAACAGCAAAATCACAATATTGGTCAAGATTTCTTGTATCAAGTCCACCGTCCCAGTGGATTATGGGGAATTCTCCTTCTGTATCATCTTCGTCATAGACAGTTTCAACAAAGGTTGGTTTCCGCCTGTATTTAATCATTGAGCAATTACCATTTTCATCCTCAGCAACAACAGATTTTAAAACACAACCGGCAAAACCTGCTTTTTTTATTTTAAGAATCTGAGAGAGAGAAACTGTCATCTGGCCCGGTGCAACAAGCAATGGATTTTTCAGTTTAATCTTTCCATATTCAGCAGTAATATCAAGACCGAGTTCATCTTTTACAATGGTGCTGAAGTTGTACGGTATATCAGAAAAAAGCAGTTCTCTGCTCAATCTTTGAAGCTTTTCATTCATAGGGTAATATTTTTAAGTATCATATCAAGCTTTTTTAGTTCATCTGCATCAATCGGCTGCAATGGTGGCTGAACATATGCATGTTTGAATATTTTCTGTTTTACAAGAACATGTTTCATTCTGATTCTGTAGTCTCTCACAGGTGCTGAAAAACAGTAATCACAGAGTTTTTCAATCGGAGCAAACTTTTCAATCGCTTCTCTCTGTTTGCCTGAAAGAGCCAGGTTTATTGCTTCTGCCTGAATATGCGGAAAAACAGAACCAAATCCAATCAGAGCGCCATCTGCACCGAGAATAAATGATTCTATGATAAAGTTGTCGTTACCTGTGAGAAGAGAGATTCTCTCAGGCAGAGAATCCAGAAGTATTTTCATCTTTTTAAATTTCAACGCATCAAATGTTGCTTCCTTTATTGCCACAACATTTTCTATCTGTGCAAGCTCAGCAATTGTTTCATCAGAGAAGAAAACACCTCCGAGATCTTCCTGAAGCTGAAAAAGAATGAGCGGCACTTTTATTTTTGAAAGTTCCTGATGATAGGAAATAACCGCTTTATCCTTTCCCTTTGAACCCCTGAAAGCAAAATGTGGGAAAACAAGAAAATAATCAGCGCCACAATCTCTGTATCTTTTTGCAAATTCAACAGCCTGATATGTTGTTGCTCCGCCAAGCCCGCAGACAACAGGAATATTTCCTGCTTTGTTTTTCACAATCTTCAAAATTTTTTCTCTTTCTTCCTGAGGTAAAAATGCTCCTTCTCCTGCATCTGTGTTCACCGCTATCGCTGCCACTGGCGCCGAACAGACGAATTCAACATATTTTTCAAGAACATCCATCCCTGTCTTATAATTCTGGTCAAAAGGAATGACAATGGCTGGAATGAGACCGTGCAGTTTTTTATCCATAAAGGCTCCCTCAAAAATCAGATCTCGTTCAAGGCATTTTTGAGAAAAACGATATCCTGCTCAAATTTTGTCTCAGAAGGTCTTTTATCAAGCGCTTCAAGGGATAAAAAGCCTTCATAGTTTGCTTTTTTAAGCATCTTCATTATTCCGATCCAGTCAAGGTCTCCTTCAGCAAGAGAACCAAAATCCATTTTGTATCTTCTTCCAGAAACTGCACCTTCAGAAGATTGGGACTGTTTGCAATTTTTAACATGAACATGCGCAAGGTATTTACCGAAAACACTTATGGAATATTCCGGTCTTGTGAAGCCCTCAACGGCTGAATTGCCGGGGTCAAAAATAATGCCAAAATGTTTTTCGGGAAGTCCATCAACAAGCTGTCTGCATGCATTTGGAGTACAGCAGATATGGATATGGTGCTGTTCAATGTTCAATCTGACATTAAACCTTTCAGCCTCAGGCATTACAACTTCTTCAAGCCACTTTCTCTGTTTCTGCATCAATTCATCAACAGGAATACTTCCATCAAAAATATAACTATGGCACCTTACATTTCTTGTTTTCAATATATTTGCTGCCTCGAAGATTTTTGCGATATAGTCAGCAGATTCATTGTATTTGAAATAAGGCGCTATTCCAGCGCAAACAAGTCCTGAAGCATCCATCAATTTAATAACCTCATTTGCAGAATTTTTAAGATCGTTAAGGTCAATATGCGCATTTTCCCTGCACCACCATTCAATACCATCACATCCATATTTCAATGCCAGATCAATTACTTCAGAAACCTTTTTATCTGAAGCAGACAGAGAATAAACTGAAATTTTCATGTTTTTCTCCTTTCCGAAGTTGCTCCATTATACAAGAATTTCGGGAAAACCGGAAAAAATTTATTTTATTTTCAGGTCTAAAACAGTTCCTCAACAACCTTTAAGGTGTCCTGTTGTATTCTTTTTACGAAAAAATCCCAGTTATGCGCATACCTGTAAAGTGCAACCTGAGCAATCTTTTTTGTTATTATTGCATTCCTGTAAGAACGCAACCTGCCTGTGTTGAGAATACCTGTTATATTTTTTATACCCAGGCATTTAACAAGATTTTCCGAAACATACGAACTGATAATTCTTTCAACAAGCGGCCTTTTTCTCTCTATAATATTCAGTTTTGTGTAAAGAAATTCCTGCAAATCAAGCAGCATTTCACTTGTTGCAATACTCAATTGATGCAATTTCTTTCCTGTTTTTTCCCGGAGAGCTATCAGTATTTCTGTTTCATCCACAGCATTTCTCTCTATAATTGAGAAAACAGACTTAACAAGGGCTGTTCTTGTTTCCTGATTCTTAACAAATGCTTCTTCATATCTTTCTCCGAAAAGAAAGGATGGAAGGACTTCTGCGATTGAGCTGCTTGTAACCCCGCCCTTGTTTGCAGAAGAATCCCTTATAAGCAGGATTCCTTTCTCAGCAATGATATCGCGCGCCGTATCATCAAAAAACACATTTGCTCCTTCAACAATAATTTTTAATTCTTTGAAAAGTTCAAGAAAAGATTCAACATTGCTCGCATTGATTGTATCCTTAAATCCGCCACAGGGAATAAAAACATTGATGCCGGCATCCTGAATAAATCTTCTCAGTTCTGTATCTGAAAGAACATTTCTGTGGAAAAAGGTTCCATCCTCTATCAGTGTTCCATCAGGCAGTCTGAATTGCTTTTTCACTCTCGGAATTCTGAATCCCTTTGAACTGATTTTGTTTTCCGGATACGAGAGCGAATTCAATCTCGGACAGGTATGTCTTGCAAAAGCAAGTTTCATCAATTCTTTTCTATCAAGTCCTTCAGGGTCGAAAAGAACACTGCCACTATCAATAATCAGTTTGATTTTTCCTCTGAATGATTGTATCTGGTTTGCACCGAGATCTCCATCCGGTCCCCCTGTCATCATCAGGTTTGCTTCCTCTTCTTTTATGCCGGTATGTTTGAAAAGTGTTCTCAGACATGCCATAACTCCTGTTGTGGTCATTCCGCTGGAATGAATCTTTCCTCCAATAACATCATATATTTTTTCTGTCTCTGGTGTCTTAAGTATTTTTCTGCCTTCCATCAAAAGAACTGTACCATCTCTTGCACCAAATAGCCCGAAAACCTTTCCGTCAAGTGTGCGTCCGAATGCGTCGTGTGGAACACCGGATGATTTACCGGTCGTTATGGTCCTCCAGAATTTGTAATTTCGTTTTCTTGCCAGCTCGGCAATAGAATCCATAAAACCACCTGTACCTTCATCAGGGCCGAAAAATACCATCTCTTTTTTCCCATAGTAGTCCAGTATTTGCTTTGAAGGAAGCACAAGGTCAAGTATTCCATTTGCAAAGTCAAAAGTGGATTCCAGTCCGTCGCCGGCATACTCCGGATGTGGAACAATCACTACCTTTGCTCCACTTTCAGCTATATCCTTGTGCTTCAACTTCTGTGCAACAGGACCAAGAGCATAGTTCAATAGCGGTGCATTGTCAAGCTCTGTTTCATAGTTGTTTTTCGTAATCCTGATCAGCCTGATACCTCCACGACCAATCTCTTCCGCCCGCATGTAAGTGCCGATGGAATAAAAACCTATAACAAAAAATATGCTTTCCACTTTTTTTTGAAAAACAAGCGGGTCAAGTACTGAATCTGTCAGCTTGAAAGCAAAAGAACGTTTAATTCTCATATAGAAATTGGTTTTTGAGACATCTGTTACAAGTTTACTCATGAACATAAAAATATCCGCGGCCGTCTTATCGTCAGCCAGAGCAATCTCAACGCTTCTCTTATATGCCTGAATTTCAGGCATAAGCTGGTTTATGTCTGACTTTCTGCGGCAGGGATTGAATCGCCTGTCAAATATGGAGAATATCCTCTTTATAATCTGTGGATTATTTTTTATCGCTGACAGAATTACTGCGCGACTGTATTCTGCCCTGCTGGATTCAAAAATTCTTCTGGAAAAACCATCTTTCAGCTGTTTTTCTTCAAGGTTCTGCATGATACGTCTGTCTATCAATTCTGTTTTGTGGACAAATGTGTGAACAAATATCGCTGCAACCATTGAAAAAATGTATTCAAAAAATGTCAGATGCCCCTGTGTATAAAGTTCATCAAGGTCTGATGGCTGTATTGCAAGAAGAAATTGCAATCTTTCAATGGCAGCATGAAGCTTGTCCTTCGGTGGCGTGCCTTCAAGATAGATTGAACATATTGATTCGATTCTGTTAGTTTTCCCCCTGTATGTTTCCCAGTAAGCCCGATTCAGTGTTATCCCGAGTTCTTCAAGCATCTTTCTGATAACAGAAAGAATGGATTTTGCAAAATCCTCCTTAAACATAATTCTTGTTTCACCTGTTTCTTTTGCTTTTGAAATTGAGATAACCGGAACAAAATTTTTTTCTGATAATTCAAGAAACCTGTGGTATCTTTTCTTTGTGGCTTCAGGGATCGGTGTACCTGAAACAATATTGTTAAAGGCAAAAGGGGATTCCCCTTCTTTTAATTCATTCAATTCCTTACATTTTTCCGGCCTTATGATATATGTATAGTATTGGTGTTTTTTCCCGTAGTAGTATTCAATCCTGTTACCCGACATCACAGGATTCAGAACCTTTTCCATCCTGTCCCTGTTTTCGTCGGTGGCAATTCTAACCTGAACACCGCCTTCCATTTCGAGCGGAACTTCTGAGACCTCACTTCTTAAAACATACTGGTTATTCTCAATTCGCAGATTGCTTGCTATTACCCTTAATACAGTTTTCAAAGAATCTTTTGAAAGACCTCTGAAGAAGTATTGCGGGAGGCCAAGATCAGTAAGCAGAATGCCTGCTGCTGCGTTTACACAGGATGCAGTAAGAAGTCCTTCAGCTGCAAGTTCTATCACGCACTCATAAAGCATCCTTGTTTTCAGTCCACATCTTTTTGCCTTTTCAATGATTGAACTGGTTTCTGAATGCCATGATACCTGCATGTTTGTCTCCTTTCGGACAGACGGGTATAACCTTCTTTAT
>CAZHJN010000011.1:0-51603 GCA_964532995.1 uncultured bacterium | reverse complement strand
TGATAATGATCTTTCTGTTCTCATATAATTTTTTCAGAACACCTAATGGAATCTTAACAGCAGAATAATTACCTCTATCGTAAAAGCCGCAGGGCAGATTAATGCTGTTGAGCACATTGTTATAGAGTGAAAGTAATCTTTTCTCATCGGGCTTCGGGAAAAAATGCGGCGAGCTGAGTATGAAAATGTCAGCACCCGCGTCTCCATATTTTTTTGCGTTTTCAATCATAAGTTTTGCAGAATTATCGGTTATCTGAACCGCAATCAGCATTCTGTTTCTGTTGCTTTTAACAACGGCTCTGATAAGTTCCATTCTTTGTTTTTCGTCAAGGCAAGGACCTTCACCGTTTGTGCCAAGCAGAAATAACCCTTTAATTCCAATTTTTACATGATGTTCCACCATTCTGTGTACGGAGTCGGTATCTATTTCCATTTTTTTATCAAATGGAGTTGGAGCAGCTGACCATACTCCTTTAAGTTTTTCAATTAATCTCTTTTTTTTATCTAACATTTCTCCCTCATAATGATCCATCTGATTACTGAAATACAGTTTTCATAACACCAGAAAGTGAGAAAAATTGAACCATCTTTAAGTTTTGTCATTGATGGTGCGCCAAATTTTAATACATGAAAATCGGTTGAAGGATTTTTCGTATTTCCTGTAAGGCCTGTAAAATTTGTTCCCCACAAAGGTAGGTCATATTCGTTTATCCAGAGATTTCCCTGTATTTTTGAAACATTTGCCCACAATCCAGGTTTATCCATTCTTCTGTATACACTCAGTATCCTGCCATTACTTAATAAAATGGGCGTAAGCGTCTGCCCGTAAAGTTTCGTGCTTTTTGGTTCTGACCATGTTTTACCTGTATCTGTGCTTATTGAATAGTGGTTTGTCATATCCATTCGATTATTTAAATCATATGCCCAGGCAACAGCAAGAAGTTTTCCATCAAACATTTCAATTATTTTTGATTCCCAGAATACAATGCCATCTTTATAAGCATCCATTACGATTGAATAATCGTTCCATGTTTTACCTTTATCGCGCGAAATAAGAGCTATTGCCTTCATCCCGCAGGGACATTCGTTATCCCATCCTTTCCATGTTGATGTTGGAATAATCCATGTTTCTTCAGAATTTATAACAACAGGGCAGCACAGTTCAAATGAAGGACATTCAATGGGGACTTTTACAGGTTCAGGCTGAGAGAAAATCTTTCCGCCGTCAACAGAGCGAATAATATAAAAATTCGTCGGTACAAATCCAGTTGTTTCTGGATTTGTAAGTCCTTCTGCGGGGTGCTGGGTTCTATCATACACACACATAAGAATGATGAGTTCACCCTCAGGCGTAATTGCTATCCTTGATGCGTCAGAAGTTATTTTGTTTTCAATACCTCTGTGGAGTTGACCTGCATAAGACCAGCTTTTTCCTGAATCATAAGAGAAAGAATAATGAGTGTGCAAATTTATCGCTTCAAATGCTTCTGCAAGAGAATATAAAGCAATCATTTTTCCATCTGGCATTTGAGCAACTGATGGGAAATAGGCATGGATACTTTTTAAATGTGGTACCGGATTGGAATATAGAATGCCTGTATCAACTATTTCTATCATGGTAAAATTATATAATACCTGTTTAATTTTACAAATTTTCAGAGGGCGCCGGTATGTTTGCAGATACTCACTGCCATCTTGATTTTGAACAATATGAAAATGATCGGGAGCTTGTTATAAAAAGAGCGATTGAAGAAAAGGTGCAATTTATTATTAATCCCGGAATTGATCTTGATTCAAGCAGAAAGGCACTTGAGATTTCCAGTAGATTTGAGCGTGTTTATCCTCTCTGTGGGATCCATCCACATAATGCTTCAAAAACTGACGAAATGGAATTTGCTGAATGTATGAAACTTATAAAATCTAATAGGGTTGCTGGCATTGGTGAGACCGGTCTTGATTTTTATTATCAGCATTCAGATATGATTTCTCAGGTTAGCCTTTTTAAAAAGCATCTCCAGTTTGCAAAGAAAAATAATATGCCTCTGGTTGTTCATCAAAGGAGTGCGGATAAACAGATTGTGGAAATTTTTGAGGATGCAGGATACCCATCAAGAGTGGTATTTCATTGTTTTGACGGCAGCAAAGAAATGTTTGAATGGGTAATGAAAAAAGGTTTTTATATTTCTTTTACAGGGATTTTGACATTTAAAAATGCCATCGAACTTCGTGGCATTGCAGAGAAGGTGAATCTGGATAAGGTTTTTTTTGAGACCGATTCTCCGTATCTTGCGCCACATCCATTAAGAGGCAGAAGAAATGAGCCGCGTTTTGTAAGATTTATTGTTGAGGAGTTTGCCAGAATAAGAAAAATGCCGGTTGATGAGGTCGCAACTATCACCACCAATAATGCAAAAAGATTTTTCGGGATCAGTTAAATAAAATGGAAAAAATTAGGTTTTTCACATTTGGATGCAAGGTAAATCAGTATGATTCGCAGATTTTTATGGAACTGCTATCAGAACAGGGGTATCAGATTACAGATGAAAATCATTATGACATTGCACTGATAAATACCTGCTGTGTTACAAAAAAGGCAGAAAAAGAGGCAAAAAGATTGATAAGAAAGCTTGTGGATACCGGAAAGATGGTATGGATTACAGGATGTCTTGTTGAAAAAGACGATCTTGTTTCGATATTTTCAGATGCCAGAATCATTCGAAGGAATATTTTTTATCAGCAGGCAGAATCAAAGGGAATTGATAAGATCAAAACATTTCACAGCCATATGAGAGCATTTGTAAAGATAGTTGATGGATGCGAAAATTTTTGCTCTTACTGTATTATTCCTTTTGTGAGAGGAAAAATTTCAAGCAGACCGATATCAAAAATTATCAATGAAGTTAAAGTTCTTGCTGACAATTCATATAAGGAGATTGTGCTTGCAGGAATTGATCTGGGCAGTTTCGGAAAGGATACAGGAGAAAACCTGAAGGATTTGGTTAAACAAATTAACGAAATTAAAGGTCTTGCTCGTTTCAGATTAAGTTCAATAGAGGTTTTTCATCTTAATGAGCAACTGCTTGATGTTTTATGTTTATGCGATAAGTTTTGCCCTTCATTTCACGTGCCGCTTCAAAGCGGTTCAGACCGCATTTTGAAGCTGATGGGAAGGCCTTATTCTTTTTCAGATTATAAAAGGAAACTTGAACAGATTGAAGCCAGATTCAAAAATATAACCTTCACAACAGATATTATGATTGGTTTCCCAGGAGAAACTCAAAGTGATTTTGATCTGACCCTGCAGGCAATTTCAGACTGCAAATTTTTGAAGGTCCATATCTTTCCATTCAGTCCCCACAAACAAACAAAAGCTGCATCAATGCCTGAAAATGTACCTGACACAGTTAAAAAGGAAAGATTAAGAAAAGCAATGCAGTTTACTGAAAGAATTTCAGCAGATGTAAAAAGAAGTTTTATCGGGAAACAATGTGATGTTCTTGTTGAAGCAAAACTGAGTGATTTCTGGTTCGGATATTCAGAACATTACATACCTGTTCTTATTGATTCATCTGAACAACTTTCCGGGAAAATTCTCAAAATCTGTCCGAAAGAAATAAAAAGTTTTGGAAATACTGATTATCTGTTTGCAAAGTCTTCTACTTTGCCATAATCAGATTGAGAGCCTCTGAGCGAGTGCGTATGTCTCTTAAGAATATTCCTCTCATTGCTGATGTTACGATCCTGGTGCCGGGTTTTTTTACGCCTCGCATTATCATGCACATATGCTGTGCTTCAATCACAACCATTGTTCCCTGAGGCTGCAATACCTTCATTATTGTATCAGCAATCTGGTTTGTCAGTCTTTCCTGAACCTGCGGTCTTTTTGCAAAAACATCCACAAGCCTTGCAAGTTTGCTAATTCCCACTATTCTTTTGCCGTCCGGAAGATATGCAATATGAGCGTGTCCGAAAAAGGGCAGAAGATGATGTTCACACATGGAATAAAGTGGAATATCTTTCAGAAGAACCAGTTCATTATACTGTTCGTGAAAAACCTTTCCAAGCACTGCTTCGGGATCTTCATTAATCCCCGAAAAAATGTCCAGATACATTTTTGCAACTCTTTTCGGAGTATCGCGGAGACCTTTTCTTGAAGCGTCTTCACCTATTGCCTCAATTATTTTTTTAATGCATTGTTCAATTTGCTGATTTTTCTGATTCTGGTTCATTATTCACTCCAAGAATTTTATAAATTTCATTTGATGCCAGTGTTTCTTTTTCAAGGAGCTCCTTCACAAGTGTTTCAAGTTTATCTCTGTTTTCAGTTATTATCTTTTCTGCTGTTTGAGATGCTTTTTCAAGAATACTCTTTATTTCATTGTCTATTTCTCTGCTTGTCGCTTCACTCATGGTTCTCTGCTGTACAAGGTCTCTTCCAAGAAAGACCGCTTCATGTTCACGAAAGCTAACGGGACCGAGTTTTTCACTCATCCCCCATTCACAGACCATCTTTCTCGCAATTTCTGTGGCAATCTTCAGATCGTTTTCGCTGCCTGTAAACATTTTTCCAAAAACGATTTTTTCTGTTATTCTTCCGGCCAGCAAAGATGCAAGAGTATTTCTGAAATAGGAATCACTTTCAATAAGCTTGTCTTTTTCCGGCAATATATGGGTTATTCCGAGTGCCTGACCGTGAGGGATAATTGTTACCTTATGCACGGGATGCAATTCTGGCAGGGATATCTGTACAATCGTGTGACCTGCCTCATGATACGCAATAATCTTTTTCTCTTCCCCACTTATTACAAGGGATTTTCTTTCAACACCCATAAGTATTTTGTCCTTTGCCGCTTCAAAATCTTCCATATCAATCTGGTTTTTATTTTTTCTGGCTGCAAGCAAGGCTGCTTCATTCGCTATGTTTGCCAGATCTGCTCCTGAAAGTCCGGGAGTGCTTCTTGCTATTACTGAGAGATTCACTGATTCAGAAAGAGGTTTGTTTCTTGTATGAACCTTTAATATTGCTTCTCTTTCCTTTATATCAGGCAGTCCAACCACCACCGTGCGGTCAAACCTGCCGGGTCTTGTAAGAGCCGGATCCAGCACATCGGGTCTGTTTGTTGCAGCCATCACTATGATGCCCTGGTCAGTCACAAAACCATCCATTTCAACAAGGAGCTGATTTAATGTTTGTTCTCTTTCATCATGTCCTCCACCTAAACCTGCAAACCTCTGTCTGCCTACAGCATCAATTTCATCTATGAATACAATTGATGGCGCAATGCGTTTAGCCTGTCTGAACAGGTCTCTCACTCTGGCAGCACCAACACCAACAAACATCTCTACAAAATCTGAACCGCTCATTCCGAGGAATGGAACACCTGCTTCACCTGCGACCGCTTTAGCAAGCAGGGTTTTGCCTGTGCCTGGTGGCCCTATCAGCAGTACTCCCTTTGGTATTTTTCCTCCAAGTCTCTGGAATTTTTTAGGGTCCTTCAAAAACTCTATAATTTCCTTTAATTCTTCTTTTGCTTCTTCGGATCCAGCAACATCAGCAAAAGTAATTTTGTGTTTGCTGTCAGGCATTGTCGGTCTGCTTCGGCTGAATGAAAAAACTCTGTTGCTTTCGCTGGTTGCCTGCCTGTTGATTAAAAACAGAAAGAATACAACTATCAGAACAACCGGAATAATATTGATAAACAGACCAGCCCAGAAATCAGACGCTGGTTCCACCTTAAAAGAGACTCCGCTTTCTCTCAGTGTGGATATAAGTTCCTTATCCTCACCGGCATATGTTTGGAATTTTGTTCCATCCTTCAAATTGCCATAAACATAACCCCGTTTTAACAGAAGAGTTCCCTGAATATTACCTTTTTCAACGTCTTCAAGGAAATCACTGTAATTGAGTATTCTTCTGTTTTCAGCAAAATCCGATGCGGTTTTTATTACAAGGAAGAGCAATACTCCGAGTATCAACCAGACCAGTACACCTTTCAGAAAAGTGTCTTTTGGAAGTTCAGGCTTTTTTTCCATTAATATCCCTGATGATTTTTAATGCTTCAGCAATCTTTTCGTCATCTGCAGCATCAATTTTTACAAGTACACCATCTGCTCCGTTATTAAACGCTTTTTTAATTTCCTGGCAGGAATTCAAAATTGCTGCAGCGTATAATTTAATGTTTTTTTGCCATTTAGTCAAGAGCTCACTTATTTGCGATGAACCCTCGCATGATACAAAGCTGATTTGCTGCTTCTCGGATTTTTTTAATTTTCTTGTTTTTTCGAAATCTATTCCGATTATTTTGCCTGGCAAAAGTTTTCTTGCGTCAGAAACACTCATAGAATTGTATTCAAGATGCACACCATCAATATCAGCTGCCATTGCAACATCAGGTCTGTTTAATACAAGAAAGATGGTCTTTTCGTACTTTCTTTTCAGTTTTTTCAGCTGACGGATAAAGTTTTCAATATTTCCAGATGGATTAACCATAATAACTGACTGTTTGCAGCTCTGGCATTTTTCAGCAATTGTTTCAATATACCTGACAGGAACATTTGAAATCAAGAAACCCACAAAGGGCGCATTGATGGCTTTTTCAGGAATTCTGATGATCAGATTCTGTTCAATTTGATATATGGCAAATCTTAATTGCTGCCAGTATCTGGTACTATTCGGATTTGCCACCATTGAACACTCTTCAAGACATCTCATTGCTTCTTCTGCCCTGAAAAAGTTGCGAAGCAGAATCTGTTTGATGCTTTTTGCCGCAGATGGTCTGTTGGCTTTTCCAGGATCAGTTTTGGTGTTCCTGAAAGGAAGTGAGGAAATTTCAAAATGTTTCAGATATGCAGCTGTGAAATTGTGCCTTATTTCCCTCAGGTCCGAAATAAATTCATCATCAACCTGCGTAAACCTTAAAATATCTTCTATAACCCTCAATGCTTCTCTTGCCCTGTTGAAGTTTGCATCAATTATTCGCAGGATATTTGAATGTTGCATAGATCTTTTTTATTAAAGATGTTGTTGACCTTCCTCGAACAATTTTTATCCTGACAACTTTTCCGCCATATTTTTTTACGATATCTGCACCAACTATCTGATGTTTTTTGTAATCAGCGCCCTTAACGATTATATCCGGTTTAAGCGTTCTTATAAGCTGTTGTGGCGTGTCCTGGTCAAAAATTATGCAATAATCAACACAGGAAAAACCGGAAATAAGAAAAGCCCTATCTTTTTCACAGGTAAAGGGTCTATTTTTCCCTTTCAATTTTTTTACAGAACTGTCGCTGTTTAACGCAACTATCAAAATATCCCCGAGTTTTTTTGCCTGTTCAAGACAGTACAGATGACCTGCGTGGAGCATGTCGAAACATCCATTGGTGAAAACAATTTTTTTGCCTTCTTTCCTTTTCATTTCAACGATTTTCTTCAACGTATTCAGGGATTTAATCTTTTTTGATTTCATCTGGAAATAGTTTTCTTTCAAGGAGTTCGCATATAATGTGTATTATGATTGAATGAATTTCCTGAATTCTGGGGGTTGATTTCGATGGCACATCCAGATTTATATCTGAAAGATCTGCCAGTTTATTCGGTCTGGCACCTGTGATGGATATTGTTTTAATGCCTTTCTTTTTCGCTGACCTGACTGCTTCAATAACGTTTTTTGATCTGCCGGATGTTGAAAACAGTATCAGTACATCGCCTTTATTTCCAATAGCTTCAGTCTGTCTTGAAAAAATCTTTTCAAACGAATAGTCGTTTCCTATGCTTGTGATTATTGATGTATTTGTTGTCAGCGCTATGGCAGGGATGGGCTTTCTTTCTATCTGAAATCTGCCGACCAGTTCTCCTGCAAGATGCTGGCTATCAGCCGCGCTTCCACCGTTGCCGCATACAATGATTTTATTATTACTGCGGATGGCTTGAGATATCATTGAAACAGCAGATTCAATCTTTTCCTGGAAAGTTCCTGTACTTAAAAACCCGATAAGTCTTTCAAACTCAGAAATAATATTTTCAATTGGATTCTTTTTCATCTGTGTCTGTTTCTGCCTCAACAGGGACCTGTCCATCCGTCGGCGTCGTTATGTTTGCTACAAAAATTTCTATATGGGATACCCTTTCCACACCAACAACATCTTCAAGATAATTTTTTATCAATTCCTGTATCTGGGAGGTGAATTCAGGAATGTTATAGCCGCTTGCTATAGTTATTCTTATAAGCGTTTCAAGGCCGTGTGAACCGATTGAGGTTTTTACCTGCATTGATTTTATGTTTGGCATCTGCGAGATAATTTTTGTTGAGATAAACTCCTCTATTGCTTTAAGAGATATCCTGACCTTTCCATGTGGATTGTCAAGGCATATGTTTTTTGTGCGAACAACATGGTCCACCCAGTAAACAAACCAGATTATTCCAAGAAGTATCATTGAAAAACCAACCATTCCCGCCTTTAATAAATCCGTTTCAATATAATGGGAAGCCTTGAGAAGAATCTCAGGTTTAACCCAGCATAAAGCAAGAAAAACAACCAGCACGATTCCCATCAGAATGAATACTGTCTGGATGATTTTTGTGAATATTCTCATTTTTCCTCCGTTAAATTCAGTTATCTGATTTTTTATCCCTGTAAATTGATCCTGGCAGAAAATCTATAAATCCTTTTATCTCGAGCCCTGTAAGTATTTGCATAAGTTTGTCTGCGCTGATACAGGTTTTGTTGATTATTGTTTCAAAATCAACACTTTTTCCTTTTATTACATTATAAACCAGTTTTTCATTTTCTGTAAGAACCTGAGATGTTAAAAAGTCCTGCTTTGAATCATCTGATTGTTCTGTAATAAGTTCCAGATTCAACTCTTTTAATATTTCCTCAACACTTTCAACAAGGGTTGCTCCATCCTTGATAAGTTGATTGTTGCCTTTGCCGGTGATACGATTTACATCAGAGGGCAGAACAAAGACTTCTTTATTCTGTTCTGCTGCAAGGTGCGCGGTTATCAGTGCTCCACTTCTCTGACCTGCCTCTATCACAAGTACAGCACGGCTTAATCCTGAAATAATTCTGTTCCTTCTTGGAAAATTAAATTTTTCGGGAGAAGTATCAAGTGGAAATTCTGATATTATTGCTCCGTTTTGAGAAATTTCTTCTGCAAGTTTTGCATTTTCAGCTGGATATATGTTTGCAAGCCCTGAACCAAGGACAGCTACTGTTTGGTTTTTTGTTTTCAATGCAGCCCTGTGAGCAATTGAATCTATTCCCCTTGCCAGACCGCTGACAATACAGAATCCATAACTGGCAAGTTCTAATGAAAATTTCTCTGCCATTGAAGTTCCATAGAAGGAAGGATTTCTGGTTCCAACAACAGCAATAAAAATTCTGTTTTCGGGAATATTACCTTTTACGTACAATACAGGTGGCGGATCCGGAATCTGTTTCAGTGATTCAGGATAGCAGGGTTCATCAAAAGTGACTATTTTTATTCCGGACGATTCCGCCTTTTCGATTTCCTTTTCCCACTGAATGTTTTTCCAGTTTTTTAAGCCTTCGATTGCTGAACTGTTTATTATGTCTCTTACTGTTTCCGGTTTCGTATTCAATATCTCCACAGGATCTCTGTAAACCTCAATCAATTTCCTTATACTTACAGGACCAATTCCTGAAATCATGTTCAAAATTATCCAGGCAGTTTTTCTTTCCATCAAACCTGACTGTGAGGATCAAAAAGTTTCTTGTGTTCTTCCTGAGCAAATCTATCGGTCATACCGGCAAGGTAATCACAGATTATCTGCTCCACCGGTTCTTTGTCAATTCTTCTGCAAGCATGCGGAGGAATCTGTCTTGGTTCTTTGTAATAAGCTTCAAATAGATCCTTGATAATTCTTGCTGCTTTCTCAGCCATCCTTATTACCCTGTAATGATTGTACATTCTTTCAAAAAGAACCCTTTTTAATTCTTCATGCTGATGATGAATACTATCACTGAATTTTATGACCGGTGGAATCTTTCTTGCATGGTTAACGGATTCAACTCTGTCTTCAAGAATTGTCTTTTCACTGGTTTCAATAACATCTTCAACAAGCAGGTTAATCAGTGTCCTGACTGCTGTTGTTCTTGCTATCTGATTGTTTTCATATTTACGGGTCTTTTTCATAACTGTTTTCCATATTTCAAGTTCTGAAAGTTCCTTATCCTGAAGGATTCCGCTTTTCAGTCCATCATCAAGGTCATGACTGGTATATGCAATTTCATCAGCAACATTTACAACCTGCGCTTCAATGCTTGGTGAACAGTATTCTGTAAATTCATTTACCTCCGGGCTGTCATAGCTGGTTTTATGTTTTATTATCCCTTCTCTAACCTCATAGGTTAGATTCAGTCCATCAAATTGTGGATATCTTACTTCAAGTATATCAACAACCCTGAGCCCGTGTCTGTTATGTTCAAAATTTCTTCCAAATCTGTTCATTATTTCATTAAGAGCCTGTTCTCCCTTATGCCCGAAAGGCGTATGTCCGATATCGTGGGCAAGGGAAATTGCTTCAACCAGGTCCTCATTAAGTCCGAGATTTCTGGCGATTGAACGGGCTATCTGCTGAACCTCTATTGTGTGGGTTAAACGGTTCCTGTAATAATCTCCTTCGTGATAGATAAAGACCTGTGTTTTGTATTCAAGTCTCCTGAAGGCTGTTGAATGTATGATTCTGTCTCTGTCTCTCTGGAATGCTGTTCTCAGTGGATGTTCCTGTTCCGGATACTTCCTTCCCAGGTGATTTTTACTTTTGACAGCATAGCATGCAAGTGTTTTTTCTTCTATTTTTTCCCAGTCCTGGCGGGTTTTCATTTTACCTTCTCTAAATAGTTTAATGGATTAACCGGTTTGTTACCGACCCTGATTTCGAAATGCAGATATCTTCTATTCTGACCTGAATTTTTTATTTCAGCAACTGGTGTACCTGCTTTAACAAACTGACCCTGTTTTATCTTAACAATCATGTCGTGTCCGTAAACAGTGAATATGTTATCCTGGTGCTCGATTATTATTGTTTCACCGTATTTTGCTGTTGTTCCCACAAATACCACCTTACCATCTTTTGCTGCCTTCACCGGCGACGATCCTTTTGTGAGAATATCTATACCATTATTTCCAAGTTCACCGTAATTGCAGATTATTTTACCCTCAACAGGCCAGATAAAATCCTTTTCTTTTATTATCTTTACATCAGTTTTTGTTTCAGGCGCCGATTTAGCCTGTTTTATATTTTTTTCAGTTAAGTTAATATCGGGAGTGAGAGCAAAAAGCGGGGTATTCTTTTTTGTCCCCGGAATAAAAAGCCTTTGACCCACAAAAATACTGTCTGAATCCATATTATTTGCTTTTTTTATTTCATCACGTGGTACTTCATAATAAAGAGAAATCCTGTAAAGATTTTCACCTTTTTTCACAGTGTGCCAGACACCTTCCTGTTTTTTTGTTGTTTGATGGACTGTTTTCCCGGCGGTCTTTTTAGGGTACTTTGTGCCAACGGTCAATGTGCATCCTGAAATCAAAAACAATATGAGCACAGAAATTTCAATTAATTTGATTTGCCTCATTTTTTTTAAAGAGCAGCCAGTTTTTTCTTGTTTTTTCTTCTCTGAATAACAATAGAACATAAATTCCCCTTACCTTTTTGCCTCTTAAATCAACTTCAATTACCTTTTCTTCCTTTTTCAGCAGCAGAAAGTACCCTGAGTCCCAGATGATAACCTTTCCGGCGCCATAATTACCTTCAGGTATCTCGCCTTCAAATTCAGCATATTCAATCGGATGGTCATCAACCTCGACAGCAAGTCTTTTTTCTCCTTTTCTTGATGGTATCTCTTTCGGCACAGCCCATGATTTCAGCACTCCGTTTATCTCGAGCCTCAGATCAAAATGATGTTTTTTTGCAAAATGCTCATGAACGACAAATATCTTTCTTCTGTTCATTTTAAGTTTTTTCCTGTCGGGCAGAATTTCAGAAGGCAACAATTATTGCATAACGGCGTTTTTGCCATGCAAATCTTTCTTCCGTGCTGCACAATTCTGAAAGAGAATGAGCCCCATTGTTTTTGCGGTATGATTTTCATCAGGTCAAATTCGATTTTAACAGGATCTGTATTTTTTGTCAGACCAAGCCTTTGACTGACTCTTTTAACATGGGTATCAACAACAATTCCCTCGTTTTTTCCAAATGCCTGATTTAATACCACGTTGGCGGTTTTCCTCGCCACACCTGGCAGTTTAATCAGTTCTTCCATTGTTTGTGGGACCACTCCATTGTATTCTGCCATTATTTTTTCGCTTGCCAGTTTTATGTTTTTCGCTTTATTTCTGTAGAAGTTTATTGAAGAAATGTGTTTTTCAATATCCTTAATCTGTGCGTTTGCAAAGTCTTGAGGATCTGGAAATGTTTTGAAAAGTTGTGGTGTTATTTTATTGACCTGAACATCAGTTGTCTGGGCTGAAAGGATTGTTGCAACCAGCAGCTGAAAAGGTGTTTCAAATTTAAGAGCTGTTTTTGTTTCCGGGTACTGTTTCTCAAGTATTTTCAAAATTGTCCTGATAGTGGTCTCCATAATTTTAGTTTATCAGATTTTATACCTGTTTTCAACAAAAACCGGCTGATGTGATAAACTTGAGAACATGAAAAATATTTTAATACTGTTTTTTTGTATTTTGATTCTTTTGATTGTTTCGGGATGTCAGAAACGCGATTTGGCTTCAGTGGATTTGATTTCAATCACTGCTGTTGGAGATGTTAATTTTGGTTCTGATTATTCAGGTTATAAAACAGCACAAAAGAATAACAGGGGTTTTTTTAAGCACTGTAGAAAAATCCTGAGGTCTGCGGATATCGCCTTCTGTAATCTTGAAACTGTTGTTTGTGAAAAAGGCAAGCCTGCAAAAAAGGAAGATGGTAAAAATACCTTTGTTTTCAGGTGTCCACCGGAGTTTGCTGGTATGATTGCGGATGCTGGTTTTGATGTTGTTTCTATAGCGAACAATCACATCAGAGATTTTGGTGTTTTTGGTGAAAATGAAACGAAAAAAAATCTTGAAAAAAATAAAATCCAATTTCTTTCAAAGGATGGGAAACGTGCAGAATTCTTTATAAGAGGGAAAAGTGTATGTTTTACGGGTTTTTCTTCTGGTTTTGAAAAACGTTCAATCGTAAATTCTGAAGAAGTATTTAAGGAAATCAGAAATCTTTCAGAAAGATATGACATACTTGTGGTTTCTTTTCATGCAGGAGCAGAAGGTGAAAAGGCGCTACACACAAAAAACGCAACAGAATTCTTTCTTGGAGAAAACAGGGGTAATCCAGTTTTCCTTGCTCGTGGTGCAATAGATAATGGTGCTGACCTGATTCTTATGCATGGTCCGCATGTTCCAAGAGCAATCGAGATTTATAAGGAAAGGCTAATTGCATACAGCCTTGGAAACTTTGTTAATTATGGATGGAGTTTGAATAAGTATACAGGTATTGCACCACTTTTTTGGATAGAACTTTATCCTGACGGAAGATTACATGGTTTGAAAATTTATTCATTTGTTCAAAAAAAACCAGGGTATCCTGAATTTGACAGAGATTTTACCGCTTATAAAATAATCAGAGAACTGACAGAAAAGGATTTCAATGGAACATTTGTCAAATTTACTGAACTGGAGGAAAAATGATATATTGCGTAATGAGGAAATGTTTTGTGTTTGCATGCTTTTTAATTTTTTCGAATTTTGCCATGGGTTTTGAATTGCCGATTGAAGCAGAGCATTTTAAAGCAGTACGTGGATGGAAGGTTGCGCCCGGAGGTTATTTTGCGGGTCAACCCAATTTGTGGAGTCTTAATGTGCTGGTTGCTGATGAGACGGATTCACCTGCAATTGCAACAAAGGATATTGAGATTCCTGCATCAGGCAGATATAATCTGTGGGTGAGATATGAAAGCTGCTATGGTTTTGGTAGTGTTTTCAAAATACAGATAAATCAGAATGGAAAGATTGTGGCGAGCGGAATTTTTGGCAAAAAGGAAGATAAAAAGTACTTTCCTTTCAACAGGGGATACATAGGACAGGAAGCATGGTTCTGGCACAATACAGACTTTGTTTATCAGGGAATGAGTGTTGAGCTTCAGGCTGGTAAAGCGCAGATTATTGTTTCAAAGGATAAGAACGAAAAACCGGCAGCGAAAAGGGTGATTGACCTTGTTTATCTTACAGATGATTTATCCATTGAGCCAGGAAATGACTGGGATTGGAGAGGGAAAAAAGAACCGCCAATAATTTCAAGATTCAAAGTTCCTGTTTATTTGAAAATTGACTGCATTGAAGGAAATCCATCTGTTTCAGTTCAGAGTTCACTTTATCTTATCGGTTATTATAAAGGACCAAGAGATTTATATTACGCGCTGAAGGATAAACTTACTGAAGAAAAGCCCAGGAGAGGTGAAACCTTTTCCGCCGGCCAGAGCACAGGATGGCAAAAAATTATGGTTTCAAGTGTTATGCCTCCAGAAATTGCTTTTATAAAAAAGGGCGAGGGGAAAATAATTGCAGAGATTGCAACTGAAAGACCTGGAAAAGTTATCAAAAGAATTGAATTGGGTGTAGATGAAGAAACAAAATCAGTCATTGTTGCCATCGGTAAACATAGGTATGAAGAAGGGCTTCTTGGCAAACACAAGGCTCTGACTGTTGAGGAGATTTTGAAAAAACAGAAGGATATGCTTGATAATTATAAAATTGCTGGTAGCCCGGCAAAAAAACTTTTGCTCTGTTTTGGAATGAGCCGGCAGTATGTAAAGGAACAGTTTGAACTTGCGATTTCTTCAGGAGCCAATGGAGCAGCATACAGCAGCCATCCTGAAATTTTCGGAACAAATCCCACGCTTTTTGGTTTTGATACTTCAGAGGGTGCATTGAGTGTTCAGAATGCGCATCTGACAAAGCAATGTTATGAAGGAGATTTTTCTGCCCTTGAATCAAGGTATAAAAAACTTGCTGAAGATATGGAAAAAACTCTTGGTAGAAGGATTCCTTATAGAATCAAGCTTATTGAAGAAACAGGTCCTCCGAAATTTGAAACACTGATAACATACGATGGTATGAAACAAAGGTACATTGATTATTTGAAATCAGAGGGACTTACCCTTGATGATGTTGAAAAAGATCCTGATAAATCTTTTTATCATCAGAACAGGTTCAGAGCTCTTGTTTTTGCACAGGTTAATGCTAAGGCTACACAGTTGATTGAAAAATATTTTCCACGAGGCACGAGAACAAATTCAGGAAGTTTCTATCCTTCAACAGGTTCCATGCCAACCCTTGCCCGAGGTGATGACCCATTTCTGCTGTTTAAGGAAAGAGGAGTTACAGAATTTTCAAGCGAGATTTCATGGGGATGGGGTGGAACCCCGGATTATATAGGTCCACAAACACAATCATATGAAGCAGCCATTGCCAGAGCTCTTTCCAGATATTACAACTGTCCCATGGGTTCGTACCTTATCGCTGATGGAAACCGCGGTTATACCGGAGAATATGTTGAACTTGCAAGTTATCCAATGTATGCTCAGGATTTCAAATGGCTTCACTACTATTATTTTGGATGGATAATGGAATGCACTTTTATTGGATGTCCTGATATTATGAAGGGGATTAAAAGGGTATCATATACGCTTGGTGCTGTTGAGGATGATTTGATCAACTCAAAACCTGTTCCGGCAAAAATTGCTGTAGGCTGGTCATCAAGCACTGATATCTGGGACCTTTCTTTGAAAGATGAAAAGCCATATATGCCAGGAAATTGTGTATATCCGCAGGAGAGGCAGAATCTGTATCTGCTTTTGAGGCATCTTCAGTATCCATGCGACATTATTTCAGAGGAGGACATAACAGAAGGTTATCTTGATAATTATGATGTTTTCATTGTGGTCGGTGACCATATAAAGCCAGAGGCTGCTGAAAAATTGAAAAAATGGGTTGAAAAAGGTGGTACTTTAATTTCAGTCGCTGGTGGTGGTATTTTTGATCATTATAACAAACCACTGGATACTCTTTTTCCTGTTTATGGCATAAAGAAGACAGAGTTGAAAAAACATGCACTTGCTCTCAGGCCAAAACTTGAATTACTACACGAAAAACCGATTGACAGGGTTATTTTCAGTGATATCAACGGCAAAAAAATTTCCTTTGATATTTTCGGATACAAACAGACATTTGTGATAGATTCAGGCAGAGTGATTGCAAAATATTCAGATGGTGAGCCTGCGTGTGTTGAAAATAACTATGGACGGGGAAAAGCAATAATAATGGGATTTTTACCAGGCCCCACATATTTTAAAAATGCATTTCCACTTAAACCATTTGGAAGAAGCGGAACAAAGGATGAATTGCAGGGATTTTTCCCGACCGGCGGCTTTTCGAAGGAAGTATATCAGGTTTTTGGTAATATGCTTTCAGATGTGAAAAGAGAGGTGATGTGTTCTGAAGCGCTTGTTGAGCCAATTGTAAGAAGAAGCGAAAAGGGTTATGTTATTGCTCTTGTAAATTATTCAGGCAGGAAACTTGATAACCTGAATATCAAACTCAATCTTGACGAGTCCGAAAAGATTTCAAAGATTGAACCTGTGTTTTCAAAAGCAATCTCAGAGAAAACCCGGGATGGCTGGATTGTAAAACTGAAGGGTCTGGATAAATTCGATTGTATCAGGATATATTTACATCAATAGTCTAAGATAAGTTCAATCCCTGATTTTCAAAGATGGACCGAATTCTTTATTGTCCGTAAATCAGGTATACCTATTGACATTCTTTTTGAGTCAGGTATAATTAAGTTGATGAAGACACAGAAAAATGGATGTAAGTGGGAAAGCATTTTCAGAGTATTAAAAGACGAGATATTAAGTGGCAATTTCAATAAGGGTGATAAATTTATCACTTCAGGTGAAATCTCTGCAAGATTCAATGTCAGCAATATAGTGGCAAGAAGGGTTTTGCATGAGCTTTCAATAGAAGGTTTGATTGACACAAAGCCGGGTTATGGCGCAGTGATTTCGAGACCCTCTTCAATAAAAGAAATAATTTTTTCTGTTCCTGAATCTGCAAAAAACTCTGATCTTTCTTTTTTTCCAATCTTTAAGATAATCAATTCTGTCAAGCAGAAGGCTTCAAAACTTGGTTTAGAAGTTAAATTTGTCAGTGAGCCGGAAATTTTTTCTGATTCCGGCAGGGTGATTTTTGTTCTCTATGATTTTTTTGCTGAATTAAGAAAACAGATTGAAAAAATCAATGGAGTGATTGTTTTATTACATTGCCCGAAAAGGATAAAAGGATTTCATACTGTCAGGCATGGTCTGTTTGAAGGTGCCTGCATAGCCACAAAACACTTAATTGAAAAGGGTTACAGGAGGATTGGTTTTATTGGTGCATTGAAATATGACTGGTATATACCAAGGTTTCAGGGTTTTCTCGAGGCATTGAAAGAATTTTCAATAGGATTAAACCTGAAATGGGTGAAAGAGAGTTCAGGACATGATAAGAGCGAAAACTGGAAGGTTTTCCAGGAGTTGATTGAAGATAAAAATAGACCTGATGCAATCTTCTGTGCAAATGACAGCAGGGCAATTGATATACTTGAATACTGCCAGATGAAAAAGATCAGGGTTCCGCAGGAAATAGCCATATGTGGTCTTGATAATATTGATGATAGTCAATTCAGTGTTCCACCTCTTACAACAGTTGATACAAAACTTGATCGACTCGGAGAAGAGGCGATTTTGCTTGGTATGAAAATAATGGAAGGAGAAATAAAAGAAAGTTGTGATATTGTGATTGAGCCAGAACTCATTGTAAGAGAAAGCACATGAATAAGATATTCTGCCTTTTAACAGGCTGGAGTTGTTTTAAGGGGAAAGCCCCGAGCCTGATCAGATAGAAGATAAAATACTGAACGGAGGTGTGTTATGAGAAAAGGATTCACATTAATTGAGCTGCTTGTGGTGATAGCGATTATCGCTATTCTTGCAGCGATGCTTCTTCCTGTATTCAGTAAAGCAAGGGAGCAGGCAAGGAAGGCTGTATGCATGAGTAATATGAAGCAGCTTGCCTTAAGTTTGATAATGTATTCAGATGATTATGAAGGATGGTTTCCTTTTGTTGCATGGGGAGAATGCAATAGTTTTATGTTTGGTGGATATGATAGCTGGAGTATGTGGCATCCAAAAGACAGGGATGGACTGAGAAATTATCTTACAAACCCATACATTTTAGCCTGTCCTTCTGCTGATTCAAGATGGAAGAACCACACAGATTATGGACTTGCCAACACTGTTAGATACTGGAACACTGCAAACAGAAGTTATTTTACAAGTTATATTCTTATTGCTGGAATTGGAACATATCCAATGACGAGTTCAGGCAGTTTCTTCGGACGAATTTTATACCATGGTTCAACAATTTCTTATCCAAGGGCTCCTGTTCCCAATATAAAATTCTGTGGAAAGACAATAAGCAAGTACAACTGGGCCAGTGACTATTACGGGCCAATACATGTTGATACTGCTGACAAACAACCTATGATAATAGACATCTGGAGACCTGTTAGTGGTACATACTGGGCATATGGGGTTGGCTACATAAGAAACAATCATATGGATGGACAGAATATAGTTTATGTTGATAATCATGCTGAGTGGAAAAGTGTATCCCAGTTAACTCCGAGATACCAAATTTACTACGGAGTAAATTACTGGTGATATAAGATTACGGATAAAAGGGGTTTTTATGAAAAAAGGATTTATGCTGGTTGGTTCTATTTTATTTTTTTGCTGTTTATGTTTTGGACAGCAGAATGTTTATGTTTTATTGAGCAATAATGGTGGTAAAGGGCAGGATTTAGGATTGAAATATGAATATCCATATGAAAAACCTACCAATCCTGCTGATAGGTATAAAGATCAACCGGATACATTCGGCAACCGACTTTTAAATGGTCAGCCCTGGAATAACTGGTGGGATTGTGTGGGAATAAACTGGAAAGATTTAACTGTTGATTTTATATGGCCGGAACAACATTATATCGGGATTATAAAGATACTTATGCAAAGGCCTCAAAGGCCGAAATTGATTGAGATATACAGCAGGATAAAATCTGATAGCGAATGGACAAAAATAGGTATGTTAGAGGTAAAAGATGATAGAAAATGGTATGAGTTTGAATTAAAGGAACCTGTTATGTCAAAGGAAATAAGGCTTGTATTCAGGCTGAAAGAATGGGGTTTTTATATTGATGAGGTTGAATTCTGGGGTATTCCTGGTTTCATTTCGCTGGAAAAACAATTACCGATGATAATTGAAAAAGGCAGATTGTATCTTGTTAAGGATGGAAAGCCAGCAGCAAAGATAGTGATTTCATCGGGTCAAACAGAAAAGGAAAAGAATGCTGCGCAGATTATTCAAAACTATATATATCAGATGACGAAGGTGGGGTTGCCGATAATTACGGATGAAACAGAAACAAAAGGAACAATAATTTCTGTTGGAAACACAAAGATTGCGCAGGAAAAACTGAAAATAAAGCAGGAATATTATCCAGAAAAAGAAAGGTCTGTTGTTAAAAGGGATGGTTCTGTTGTTTTTGTTGCAGGTAATGATGATGGCGCTTATTCTGGCACAGTGAGAGCCGCATATTTATTTCTTGAACAACTTGGCTGTGGATTTTTTGGTCCTGAATCCTTCTGGCATGTGATTCCTGAAAAAAAAGATATTTTTATTGAAAATCTTGATATTTCAGTGGTTCCTGCTTTCAGCCACAGAAGTATATGGTATCCCTGGCAGACGAAAAATTTTGACCCTTCTGCCTTAAATTTAGGAGGAGTTCCAAAGCATTATTCTCATATCTATTATAGGTTAATTCCTCCTGAAAAATATTTCAAAGACCATCCTGAATATTTTGCACTTGTTGGAGGAAAAAGGCAGGAGAAGAATGCCCAGATTTGTTTTTCAAATCCTGATGTTCAAAAAATAGTACTTGAGAAGGCGAGGGAGCATTTTGACAAAGACCCCAACCAGGTTATGTTCAGTTTATCAGCAAATGACTGCGGTGGGTTCTGTGAATGTGATGATTGCAAAAAACTTGGGAAAAATCCATCAGAACAGAGTTTAGCATTTGCCAATATAATAGCAAGAGAATTGAGAAAGACGCATCCTGATAAAAATGTGATTTTCTATGCGTACTGGTTTACAGCAAAGGCTCCTGAAAATATGAAGGCAGAACCGGGTGTTTATGCAATGGTTATTAACAACTCCTGCAAAGCCCATTCTTTACTGGATGCCAGCTGTCCTGGTAAAAAAGGATGGATAAACAACTTTTTGAAGTGGAAAGATACTGGAGCAAATCTTGCAATTTATGAATGGTATATACCTGGCTGCAATGTAAAGGAATGGGGAGATACTCCTTTTTTACCCGGGGAATCCGCATTAACAGATTTGAGATTATGGAAATCCCATGGGGTTGAGTGGGTACATTATGAAAGCTGGCATGGAGAAAAAGAAGAAAATTTTCCAATTAGATGGCCCATGTATTATACAATAGCCAGAGGAATGGAAAATCCTTATGTCAGGTATAAGGATTTAATTGAATCAGCATGCGATCAACTTTTTGGAAAGGCAGGGAAAAAGATGTCGGAGTTTTACATTGAATTATCAAATGTTTTGAATGGATGTCCGGTTCACAGCGGGAACTGGACACCGCCAAAGATTCAGGATGTGTATACTCCAAAGGATATGATAAAATTGCGAATGATTCTTGCAGATGCAATGAAGATTGCTGCAGGAGAAGATGAGAAAATTGTATGGAGAATAAATGATGTTTTAAAATGCTGGGTAAAATTTGAAAGTATATACAAGGATCTGCCGCTTAAAAGAATAACTGCTGCACAGTATCCTGAATATCAAATAAAACATCCGGATGGAATTTTTTATACCGGGCTGCAGGAAGTTGACGAAAAACTATTGAAAAATTTGCTTGGAATACCACCGGATGTCAGAATTTTCGTCGTTGAGAAAGGTAAAAAAAGGCCGATTGGTCCTGATGAAAAGTTGAAGCTTGATAAAAATAAGCCTCTTGAAATTTACTATTAATATTGAGAGAGCGAGTTTTTTCAGAGCGAGTTCTTTCTCTATATCCCATTTTTTTTGCGGGAGGAATGATGAAAATTTCAAAGCAACCCGTTATAATTCTACTATTTTTTATTTTTGCTTCATTTGTGTTTTCATCAGAAAAAATTATGGTTCGCTGGGCAGGGCAGTTGCCTGACCATCCCTCCGCAGAAGCGCCTGAAGGCGTTCTTTTAAATCCAAACTTTTATTACTGGCATGATGTTATATACACTGGAGTGAAGATTGAGTTTGATGGTAAAGAGGTAGAATCTGATGGCAGGTTTAAAAACTGGCTCGGTGGAAAGAAAGAAGCAGTATTGAAGGCAATCTTTCCTCAACCATATACTGTAAAAGAAATTGCGATGCATATGAGAGGAAAAGGAAATGTGGTTGTTGAGATTGGTTCTGATTCAGATGGCGAAGAAAAATGGGAAAAGGTTTATGAGAGGACAGACCCTGTTGATATTCCAATGGCTGCTGCTAATGAATACTGGGCAAGGATAAAAATACCTGAAGATAGGACTTCTTCAAAATGGAAAATAATTTTAGGTTCAGGTCTTTCTATTAAAGGTATCACTCTGTGGGGGAATGGTCCTTATGTTTTGCCTGAACCAATTGGTGGTCCTGTCAGGAAGAAGTTTGCTATTGCCTGTGAAAGTATTCCAGGAGCCGATGCAACAACCTTCAGCGATCATATTTACTGGTCATGGCAGAGACCTCTGCTTGAAGATCCGAAATTCAAGGATTTTGGTGCAGTATGGGCGCAGCATGATAAATGGGCAAGACTTGCAGGTGCACCGATTCTACCGCCTCACAGTATTCTTAACAAACCCGTCAATATAGTTATGGCTCAAAACGAATATGAGGGTGCTTTATTAACCCTTACCTCGCTGAAGGATAGAATAGGAAAACCAATTCATGACAGCGGTATCTATAAAGAATTTATTCCTGGAGCACAGGAATTCAAAATACAACTTTCTGAATTGAAGGGACCTACTTCTGATCGTGTAAAATTGGTTTTAAGAGTTGCTGCTACATTAAGAACCCAGCTTTGGGGAGTTGTACCGGGTCCACTTTTTTCATCTGATAACAAAGTTTCCCTTCAGCACATGCTCAAATATTTTACAAATGGAAAAATGATAGCGGATTTTCCGCACGTTGCACTTCCGCCATGCGGCTCACTCATTTTCTGGCTTGAAGTTCAAACAGATAAGGCTGCACCCGGTATTTATACAACGACTTTAACAGCCTTCCCATCGGGTGAAGGGAAACCTGCTTCAGTACCGGTCAGGATAGAAGTTTTGCCTGTAATGCTACCGACACCAAGGGTATGGGTTTTTACATGGGATGGTGGAAGGCCGGTTTCAACCTCATGGCCGTTTGAACCCGAAAAATCTCTTGAAAGAACCGTTATTGATAAAATTTCTCGGGGTATAAACACATTTGCAGGTTTACCAATGCCTGGAACCCAATCATATATCGCAAAGAAATTGAAGCCAGATGCATACTTCCATTATACCTACCTGATTCCTGGAAAATGGGTGGGTGCTGGTTGGTCTGGTAGGGTTGAAGCATTCAAAAATCTTACTGATGCTGAAAAAGAACAGATAAAGAAACATATTCAGAATGTTGTCAATCAATTTAAGAAAGCTGGAGTTGATTATGGTGATTGTTTCGGAGAACTATGGGATGAACCAAATATAGCTGATGCGATTGAGTATGCTGCTGCATGGGTAAAAGATGTGGATCCAAAAGTAAATATTTATGTTAATCCAGCATTTCCTGACCTGGAACATTTTAAAAGGATGAGCAAGGTTGCAGATTGTTTTGTTCCGTTCTGGGGTAATTGGTTTAAAACACCTGAAAAACAATGGCAGAAAGAAATAAGGCCGAATAGAATAAATGCAATGTATGCGGTTCAGGGTTCAAACAGGTCAGAGCTGCATGAAGAACTTGTTGGCCATTATCGAATTCTGCCATGGCAAGCATTTAAACTGGGGCTTAATGGCTGGGGATTCTATTCCTATTATGCACCACGGGGTGATCCGTATACCGATTATGAACCAGAAGGTTCTGAAACCGATTATTGCGTGGTTTATCCCGGACCATATGGACCTGTTCCAACAAGACAGGCAGAAGCGTTCAGGGATGGATGGGAGGATTACAGACTTTTAATTCTTCTTAAGGAAAGCAAAAAGAATGAAGCAAAAAAAGTTCTTAATGAAGCGCTTTCAAAAATTCCTATGGGAAGAGAACCTCTGACAGCAACAGGAATTGAGCCTTCTGTTGATTTTGAACAGATCAGGATAAAACTACTTCGCGCTGCAGCCAGGTTGATGAAGCAATAAAATATTACATTTGACAAAAAAAATTTTTGTGTTAAATTAAATTCCAATAATTTTTTTAAGGCAATTAGTGATTTTTTTCACAAAGTACAAATATGGCTGAATATTTCATAGAAATCAATAGATGGAAAGATCTTGTCATTAAGTGGACAGAAGAGTTTGATGTTTTTGCACCTTTTTCATATGGCAGTCAGCTTTTATACGAAAAGGTCTCAGATATTAACGTTGATGATGCTGTTTTTGGATCCGTCAGACCAATCCAGCCGCTGAAATTTTTCTTTTATCCATTTCGTGAAAAAATTTTGCCTGAGATAAATAAATTGAAAAAGACGATTGTAATCGGCGCTGCAAACTGCGATCTTTCAGGATTGAAAATCCTTGATAGAGTTTTCTTAAATGGCGATTATAAAGATCCAAATTACATAAAAAGAAGGGAAAACATAATTATTGTTTCCATTGATTGCGCTAAACCACTTTCTGTGTGTTTCTGTAAGGCTTTAGGACTTGATCCATTTCCTGTTGATGGTTTTGATCTTAATTTGACAGCACTTGAAAATGGATTTGTTATTGAGACAGGTTCTCAATCTGGCGAAGATCTAATCAGAAATGAAATAAACAGATCGGCGCAGGAAAATGAACTTGAAAAAAGAACAGCTCTCAGGGAGAATTCTGCTTCATTGATTTTAAGGCATAATGAACAATTTCACATTCCTGAAAAAATCGGGCAAATTTTTAAGAATGTTTTTTCTCTTGATGAATGGAAGGAAGTGTGGAAGAATTGTGTTCAGTGTGGAAGCTGCACCAACATATGTCCATCATGTGTTTGCTTTTTTCTGGAAGATACAAGCAAGGGAGGGAATTTTCAGAAGAATAAAATCTGGGATTCATGCCTTTTGCCTGGATATGCGAGAATGGCTTCAGGGGTTTCTCCAAGACCGCTTTTATATGAAAGGTACAGAAACCGTCTTGCCTGTAAGTATATGTATATGGTTGAGCATTTCAAGATGGTTGGTTGCACAGGCTGTGGAAGATGTATTGCGGGCTGTCCCGGCAGGATTGACAAGAGAAAGGTATTATCCTGTGTTTTTTCAAAAAGGATTGAGGATGTAAGATATGAGTCAGTCAAATATTTATGAACCAGTAAGGTGTAAGGTTGAGGATGTTATTGAAGAATCCAGGACAATCAAAACAATTGTACTGTTGCCTGAAAAAGAGTTTGTTTTTCAGGCAGGTCAGTTTATATCCTTTACTGTACCGGGAGTCGGCGAGGCGCCTTTTACACCGTCTTCTTCTCCGTATATCAAAGATAGATTGGAAGTGACGGTTATGAAGACAGGTCTTGTAACAGGGGCGATCCATTCTTTGAAAAAAGGGGATATTGTGGGAATAAGAGGACCATATGGCAAACCCTATCCACTTGAAAACTTCTACAATAAAGAGGTTGTTCTTGTGGGCGGAGGGGTTGGACTTGCGCCATTAAGGGCATTATTCTACGCACTTTTGGGTACTGTTGAAAAGTATAAAAAGATTGTGTTCTGCTGCGGAGCAAAAACTCCGGCTGACTATATCTATAAGAACCAGATACTGGATGAATGGCAGAAACTCTGCGATAATTTTCCTCTTTCATTCAGAATAACTGTTGACAGAAAGGATAATAACTGGAAGTTTGGAGAAGGGCTTGTTACAAAAACCCTTGATAACCTTGATGTGGATATTTCAAACAGTGTGGCAATTGTTTGCGGCCCGCCGGTTATGATGAAATTTGCAACCCTGAAACTTCTTGATATAGGATTTAAGGATAAGGATATTTACCTTTCTATGGAAAGAAAGATGTATTGCGCTGTGGGACACTGCCGTCATTGTCTGATAGGGTCCCATTTTGTATGTAAGGATGGACCGGTATTCACTTATGATCTTATAAAAAACGAAGAAGGACTCTGGGCATGATGAAAAAACTGTTTATTGATTATGACATTTGTTCCAGATGTGACAGGTGCGTTGTAAAATGCAGTTATATTTTTCATCCGGAAAATAATGGCATCACATCATTAAGAGAAATAATTGCTTTTATGCTGGTGTGCAGAAGATGTGATGATTATCCCTGTGTTAATGCCTGTCCGAATAATGCGCTGAAAAGGGAACAGGGTACTATAAAAAGATCAGGTTTTCTCTGCATTTCCTGCAAGAGTTGCATGCTGGCATGTCCTTTTGGAACAATAGAATCTGATTGGTTGCTGTTTTTAAGGGATAGATGCGATGTGTGTGCTGGAGCAAGGATTGACCAGGATAAAAGATTTTTATGTGTTAAAAGCTGCCCTTATGGCGCTTTGAAGGTCATTGATTCTGATCAATTCAGCGAAGAGAAGGATTTTTATAAAATAGGTGAAAGCATTATTGTTAAGACTGTCAGCTGGCTTGAACTTTATCAACTGAAAAAATAGCCATGGGAATATTGTTTTTTTTATTATCTGTTGCAGGCAGTTTTGTTGTTTTTTCTCTGGTCGGAATTATGAGTGGATGGTTTGATAGAAAGATTACTGCCAGGTTGCAGTGGAGGGTTGGACCTCCCTGGTGGCAGAATTTTATCGACTTTGTAAAACTCACAGGCAAAGAAACGCTGATACCGGAGAATGCAAATGAAAAAATATTTTTGCTTGCTCCTGTTATTGGAATTGTTTCGCTTTCTGTGACAGGAGCTTTTTTGATTTCGGGTCTTTATCAGACTGTCAAATGGGACCTGTTTATCTTTATTTATCTTTTGATGATTCCTTCAATAGCCATTTTTCTTGCAGGGTCCAGTTCAGGCAATGTTCTGGCTTCTGTTGGAGCGGGAAGGGAATTAAGGTTAATGCTCAGTTATGAGTTTCCATTCATTATTGCGCTATTGGTTCCTGTTATAAAAAGTGGTGCCACTGAGATTTTTGATATTGTCAGATTTCAGATGACAGAAGGAATAAATATAGGTTATGTTTCAGGATTTCTTGCTTTTTTTGTTTCGCTCCTTGCTTTTATGGGAAAACTGGGGTATATCCCATTTGATGTTTCTGAAGCAGAGACAGAAATTGCTGCGGGTGCTCTTGTTGAGTATTCAGGTTTGCCTCTTGCTCTTTTCAAGTTGATGAAGTGGATATTACTATCGGTGGGTATAAGTTTTATGGTTGTCTATTTTATGGGTGGTTTCAAAAATATTTTTACTGGAATACTGAAATATATTGGTGTGCTTGTTCTTATAATTTTAATAAAAAACACCAATCCCAGATTGAGAACAGACCAGATATTGAGATTTTCATGGGGATGGCTGACAGTTTTTGGTTTTGTTGCAGTCATATTTGCCTTAATGGGATATTGAGGAGTTATTATGGCTATTGATTTGAAAACAAAGGCGTTGAAGAAATCACTGTTTGTTTTTCATCTATCAACAGGTTCCTGCAATAATTGCGATATTGAAATACTTGATTGTTTAACGCCAAGATTTGATATTGAAAGATTCGGCATGGTTCTGGTTGGAAGTATAAAACATGCTGATGTTTTGCTTGTGACAGGAATAGGTACTGTTAAAAACGCAAACAGAATAAAGCTTTTGTATGAGCAGATGCCCAAACCAGGGTTTGTTGTTGCCATTGGAGCATGTGCCTGTACAGGTGGAATTTTCAGGGATGGCTATACCATGAATGGACCTGTGGATAAAATTATACCTGTTGATGTTTATATACCGGGCTGTCCCCCAAAACCAGAGGCAATGATAGCAGGTATTACAAAATTGCTTGCAAAGATAAGGTGAACTTATGAATAATAATACACTGGAAAAAATAAAAGACAGATTTGGTTCGAAAATAAAGAATATCTTTGTGCACAACAGGAGCAGGGTTTATATTGAAATTGATAAAAATGATCTCACTGATTTTGTAAAATTTATTTTTTCTCTGCCTGGTGCAAGGTTTGCAACTGCCTCTGGTGTTGATAATCTGGATAATATGGAGATTCTTTATCACTTTTCATTCGACAAGGACGATTTGATTATTTCATTGAGAGTTTTCATTGATAGAAATAATCCTGAGGTGGAGTCCATTGCAAATATAATAAAAGGTGCGGCTAATATTGAGAGGGAGATATATGAGCTTTTAGGTGTGAATTTTTTAAACCATCCCTGTTTGAAAAGATTTCTGATAGATGAGTTACCGGAAAGAGTATATCCTTTAAGAAAGGACTGGAAAAGGGCTGAGCAATGAGAAAAGTTGTTGTGCCACTTGGACCATATCATCCGCTTTTTGAAGAGCCGGAATATTTTGAACTTTACTGTGATGGAGAAAATGTTGTTGATATAGAGTGGAAAACCGGCTACAACCATAGAGGTATTGAGAAATTATCTGAAAGCAAGCACTGGGATCAGGTTACATTTCTTGTTGAACGTATATGCGGTATATGTTCAACATCGCATCCTATTGCTTATTGCAATGCTGTTGAAGATCTTGCAGGAATTGAGATACCTGAAAGAGCTAAATATATTCGCTCGATAATAGGAGAACTTGAAAGGTTACACAGTCATTTACTGTGGGTCGGTCTTGCCGGCCATTTTCTCGGTTATAATACTGTGTTTATGTGGGCGTGGAAATACAGAGAGCCTGTTCTTGAGATAATGGAGATGGTTACAGGTAACAGAAATCATTATGGAATGATGAAGATTGGCGGAGTGAGAAGAAATATAGAAAATGATGACATTGATATAGTAAAGAAGATTTTGAATGATTTGAAACCAAAAATAGAGATGCTTACGAATGCTGTGGTTGATGATCCGGTTATTGCGGCAAGACTTAAAGGCGTTGGTGTGCTGAGTGCACAGGATATAAAGGATTTTGGTGCGGTTGGGCCGATTGCAAGGGCATCAGGGGTTGATATCGATGTAAGAAGAGATAGCCCATTTGCCGCATACGGACTTGTTGATTGGAAGGTTATAACATGTCAGGATGGAGATGTTTTTTCCAGAGCAGTTGTCAGACTTCTTGAATGTTTTGAGGCAATAAAAATAATTGATCAATGTCTTACTAAGCTGAAGAAAAACAATGGAGAAATTTCAGTTGAAGTTAGAGACATCCCTGAAGGAGAAGGCATCGGTCGTTACGAAGCGCCAAGAGGTGAGTGTTTTCATTATATCAGAAGTGATGGGACAAATAGGCCTGTAAGACACAAAATCAGGGCACCAAGTTATGTTAATATCCCAACATTTAAAGCAAGTTGCGTCGGAGAAACAATTGCTGATGTTACAATTATTCTTGCCGGAGTTGATCCGTGTTATTGCTGCACTGAAAGAGCGATAACAGTTTATGATGCCAGCACTAAGAAAAGATTGTATAATGGCAGAGATCTTATTGAACTGTCACAGGAAAAAACGAAAAAGACCAGGAAGAAACTTGGTTTGAAGGATTGATAAATGGATACAGTGTATTACCTGATAGGACTGCCGATTGCTTTTGGATTGCTCTGTTTACTTTTTTCAGACAGATTTCGCAATTTAATCTGGTCAATTGCTTTTATTATGTGTTCTATTCTTTTTGTGGCATTTATTTTCTTTTTTTCAAATATACCTGTTTTACCATCAGGACTTTTTATCTGGGATGGCCTTACAAATCTTGCGCTTTTGGGAACAGGATTTTTCGGGCTGGTAATCTGTTTTTACAGTAAGAGGATGGTTGACAATTATTTTGGACGATATTATGGGTATCTTTTGATAACACTTGGTGCCAGCACAGGTGCTGTTTTATCAAATAATCTTATCCTGATGGCTGTATTCTGGGGAATACTTGCAATTACACTCTATTTAATGATTAATCTTGGTGGACCAGAAGCCTCGTATCCTGCGAAAAAGACTCTTATTATTGTCGGTGGAAGTGATTCATTTCTGGTGCTTGGAATAGCAATGCTCTGGGTTTTAACAGGCAGTTTTAATATCACTGAGATGAATGTGCAGATAGATAGATGGTTTTCTGCGGCAGCTTTTTTGTGCCTTGTTTGCGCTTCGTTTGCTAAGGCTGGCGCAATGCCATTTCACACCTGGATTCCCGAGATTTCTGAATCAGCGCCTGTTTCTGTAATGGCTTTTTTTCCAGCCTCACTTGATAAATTGCTCGGGATATATCTTTTTTCCAGAATCTGTCTGAATATATTTTCTTATCATGAATCCATGTGGTTTTTACTAAGGCTGCTGGGTTCTATTACCATTGTTGGTGCAGTTTTTCTTGCGCTCGTCCAGCATAACATGAAAAGACTGCTCGCATATCATGCTGTGAGTCAGGTTGGTTATATGGTCGTGGGTATCGCGTCAGGAAATCCGGTTGGAATAGCCGGCGGTCTTTTCCACATGATCAACAATGCGATATACAAATGCTGTCTTTTTCTTGGTGCAGGCAGTATTGAAAAACAGGCAGGAAGTACTGAGCTTGACAATCTTGGCGGTCTTGGAAAGAATCTTCCACTCACGTTTCTTTCTTTTTTGTTTGCGTCATTTGCCATCAGTGGTATCCCTCCTTTCAATGGATTTTTTTCAAAGTGGATGATATATCAGGGACTGGTTGAAGGGTATAGAAACGGAGATCAATCCTGGATTTTGTGGATTATCATGGCGATGATAGGCAGCGGTCTAACCCTTGCGAGCTTTATGAAGATTATTCATGCTACGTTTTTAGGGCATACAGATGAAACAATCAGAAAAAAAGGTATTTCAGAACCGCACTGGACAGCTCTTTTACCCTTAATTCTGCTTGCTTTTCTGTGTTTATTCTTTGGAATGTTTTATGCCAGTGTTCCACTTGAAAGATTTATCTTTCCGGTTATAAAAATTACAGGTACAACAAATGTTTTCAGCCTGATTCTTCCTCTGATATTTATCATATGTGGGATTACTTTTGGAATTTTGCTTTACCCGATTTTGGTGCTTGGCAAAATTAGAAGAGTTCCATCCTTCATAGGCGGGGAAAGACCTGTTGATAATATGAGAATTACCGGAACTGAATTTTACAATCTGATAAAGATCATGCCATTTTTAAGAAAGGTTTATGATGCTTCTGAGAAAAGGTTTACTGATATCTATGATGTGCTAAAGTCACTGGTTGCCTATTTCACAGAGGCTCTCAGGGTTATACACACAGGTATACTCGGCACATATCTGACATGGATGTTGTTTGGAACACTGATACTTTTTTATATCTTTATTAAATGGTGATTATATGATAGAGATGCTGATAGGAATGTTGATAGTTTTAATGATTATTGGTGCAATTATTGCCCTTGAAACAAGTGATCTTCTTTCCGCAGTCATATCGATTGGCGCTATTGGCGTTGCAGCCAGTATATGTTTTTTGCTTGTTGGAGCACCTGATATTGCAAGCACACAGCTTGTTGTTGAGGTGTTGACAATAATTATACTTATACGGGCGACCATAAGACATGACCTTGTTACTATTGATGGGGATAGGGAATTTTTCGGTTTAACTGTTACTCTTGCATTACTTTTTATCTTTTTCATATTTGGGCTGAGAGCATTCTGGAATTTGCCTGAGTTTGGCAGTCCGGCAATATCTCAGTTTCCGACTGCTCCATCAAACCGATATCTATCCAGTGGTTTTGAAGAAACAGGTTCAAGCAATATTCTCACAGCAATAATTTTCGATTATAGAGGTGTTGATACATTTGCTCAACTGTGTGTGTTGTTCGCAGGTATCTGGGGTGCTTTTGCAATAATGAGGGTGCAGAGTTATAAGAAGAAAAAAAAGGATAATTTGGATGAAAAACAATAATAACCAGCAGGGAATGAGTTTAATCGTTCAGAATACAGCCCGAATTGTGAAGGGTTTGATTTTTCTTTTTGGCATTTATCTTACGGTTTATGGACATACCACACCTGCGAGTGGTTTTTCAGGTGGGGTCGTCTTTGCCTGTGTTTTTATACTGATGACACTTGCATTTGGCAAGGATATGGTTCTCCAAATACTGGGGAAGACGACATCTTATATTTTGAATTGTACTGCTGCACTTTTATTTTTGCTTATTGCGAGCCTTGGAATTTTATTCGGCAATTCATTTTTTGATAACTTCCTTGAGAAAATGTATCCATCCGGTAATTTCAGAATTTTAAGCGCGGGCGTAATTCCGATTTACAATCTTGTGATAGCGTTAAACATCGGCGCCGGACTGTTCATGGTTTTTATAATTTTAGCTGTCAGAAGGGTGGTTGAAATAAACGGAAAGCGACTTCTCGTATCAACTGAATTTTTTGATATTATTGAAAGGAAACCGAGATGATTTATACATTGTGTTTTATTCTTTTTATGATAGGTATGTATGGTGTCACCTGTAAGAAGAATATTGTAAAGATAATTCTTAGTTTCTTAATTATGGAATACAGTATAAATCTTTTTTTGATCTTTCTTGGCTGGAGAAAAAATGGTCTTGTTCCGGTTGTTGAACATTCTGTCGGGCCGGACGTTCTGGTTGCGCGAGGTGTTGATCCGCTTCCACAGGCAATGGTGCTGATTTCAATAGTTACGGGGCTGGCAATTTTATGTTTGATGGTCGCTATTGCGATAAGGTTGTATCAGAGATACGGCACATTTGATATAACAGAAATGAATAAACTGAGACATTGAGGAAATATAAGAAATGGATAATTTATCATTGTTCATATCAATACCGGCATCTGTGGCATTTTTTATACCCATAGTCAGCAGAAAATTCAGATGGTTTCCGGATATGGCAGGTACTGTTACGACTTTTGTTGTTTTTCTGTTATCTCTTCTGACATTGAATCATGAAACAGTATATAAAATGGGTGGCTGGCCTGCTCCATATGGAATTGTTTTTGTACTTGATGGTTTCAGCTGTATGATGCTTGTAATTGTAAATCTGATTGCATTTCTTGCAGCCATGTTTTCTGTTGAGTATATTGAAAAATTTTACACTTCAAAACTGCGTTATTATTCTCTGTTACTGCTGGTGGTAACAGGAGTTAATGGAACCATACTTACCGGAGACCTTTTCAATCTTTTTGTATTTCTTGAACTTGCCCTTGTTGCTTCATACGCACTTGTCGGTTTTGGTTGCACGTCAAGAAATCTGGAGGCATCTTTTAAATATCTTGCTGTAAACCTGCTTGCCTCCTATTTCATCTTTATGGGTATCGCTTTGCTTTATGGTAAATTCGGTTCACTCAATATGGCAGAATTATCCAGGATTTTCAGTACTGCTGCTTCAGATGAGGTGGTTGTTTTTGCGATCATACTTTTGCTTGTTGGATTGGGTACCAAATCGGCAATAGTTCCGTTTCACGGCTGGGTTGCAGATACTTACACCTCTGCACCAGCACCTGTTTCCGCAATTCTTGCCGGAATGATTATAAAGGCTCTCGGTATTTATGTCCTGATACGTCTTGCGTACAATATTTTTGGAGTAACTCCTTTGCTTTCAACAATTTTTGTTTATACCGGTACAATTTCCATTATGGTTGGCGTTCTTATGGCTTTAGGTCAGTGGAATTTCAAAAGGTTACTTGCTTATCACAGTATCAGCCAGATGGGATATATTGTACTTGCTTTTGGTATCGGGACACCGCTTGCGATACTCGGGGGTATCTTCCATATTCTGAATCATTCTCTATTTAAGTCACTGCTGTTTCTTAATGCTGGCAGTGTTGAATATGAGACAGACGAGCGTGATTTGAAAAAGATGGGATTTCTTGCAAAGAAAATGCCCGTGACAGCGGCTTCTTCATTGATCGCTTCGTTTTCAATTTCCGGTATACCGCCATTTAATGGCTTCTGGAGCAAATTTTTGATTATTGTTGCTGCTGTTGAGGCAGATAAACCCGTATTTGCATTGTGGGCTGTGATAGGAAGCATTTTGACGCTTGCTTCATTTTCGAAAATTCAGAGATATGCTTTTTTCGGTAAGGGCGAGCTTTTCAACGAGGAAAATTTGAAAAATGTAAATGAAGTGCCAGCGATGATGAGGATTTCAATGATTGTTCTGGCAATTTCCTGCACTTTTGCAGGGCTATTGCTTCTTGGAGGAACAAACGGAATTTTCGGACCTGTTGTGGATGCAATTTATGGTGGTCAAAGTCCATACATAACGAGGATTTTGGGACAATGAAAAAACTTGTTCTTTCTGTAATATCATTTATTGCATGGATACTGCTTGCATGGCCTTTTACACAAGCCGGTCTTGACCGGCAGAGTATAGTTGTTGGGGTCCTGGCGAGTATTATTGTCGGGATTTTATTTGGAGATGCATTTACTGATTCTCCTCATAAATTTTTTGAGCCGATACGTTATTTCTGGTTTGTCTATTTTTGCGTTGTCTTTGCATGGTCTTTTTTAGAGGCGAGTGTTGATTTTGCATACAGGGTATTGCATCCGTCTCTTCCGATAAGGCCGGGGATAATTAAAGTTAGAACAAGATTAAAGAAAAGAGCGGGCATTGCAATACTTGCAAACTCAATCGGCTTTGCCCCTGGCGCTGTTACTGTTGAGGTTGAGAAAGATGTACTTTATATCCATATGGTATGTATCAGGTATGAGGATACTGAAGAAGCAACAGCTGTAATTGTGAGAAGGTTTGAGAAAATTTTGGAAAGGATATTTGAATGATTGATTTTCTTATGTTAATGCTTGTTTGCTGCGCTTTTCTCTGTCTGTTCAGGATTGCGAGAGGTCCTACGGCTTCAGACAGGGCTGTGGCAATAGATGTTCTCGGTATTATGATAGTTGCATTTGGAGCATTGATGAGCGTCAAAACAGGAAAAGAATTTTACCTTACAACTGCGATTGTCTGGACTCTGCTTAATTTCATAGGCGTTCTTGCATTATCAAAGTATCTTGAAAACAGGGGTTTTGATGACTAGGATTCGATTATGAGAGAAACGATTGGTTATTTTTTTATGCTGATTGGAATTATTTTTGATGCCGTTGGATGCATAGGACTTGTCAGACTTCCAGATCTGTATAACAGGTTGCAGGCATCACTGAAATGCGTTGCCATGGGAACAACATTGATACTCTTTGGAACAATGATTATTGCTGGAGTTTCTGCTGTGGGAGCAAAGGCTTTTCTGTGTTTGGTTTTTATTCTGATTATTTCTCCCACAACAGAGCATGCGCTTGCCAGGGCTTCTTATATTGCAGGAGTGAAGTTATGGGAAAAAAGTGTTGTTGATAGACTGAAGGAAGACAGACAAAAATGAGAAAACCAAAAATAAGAGAATTGAAAGAGGCGATATCAAGCATTTTTTCAAGACCTTATACAACGAAATTTCCAAAGGTTCCGCACGTTCCATTTGAAAGATTTCGTGGCAAACCGCAGTTTAATCCTGAAAAATGCGTGGGTTGTGGCGCCTGTGCTCTTGTATGTCCGGCAGGCGCTATAAAAATGGAAGACGTCATTGACGGCGAAAAATCAATGAGAAAACTCACCCATTACTCAGGAATCTGCATCTTTTGCGGTCAGTGCGAGGCAAACTGTATTGCGGATAAATTAGGAATAAAACTGACAGGGGAGTTTGACCTTGCTTATTTCAGTCAGGGAGAGGACAGCCATTGCGTTGAGCACCAGCTTATTGTCTGCAATTGCTGTGGAAAAGTAATCGGAGCAAAAAAGCATCTGATATGGACGATAAGAAAGATAGGACATTTAAGCTTTGCGCAGGGAATTCTGCTGAATATAAACCAGGAGATTATTGAGATAAAAGGTGAAATTTCGGATACACGGGTGGAAAAACCCTTAAAAAGAACAGACATATTCAGAATTATCTGCCCTCAGTGCAGGAGGGAAGCCTTCCTTATTGACGAGCATATTGTTAAATCATAGCTGATATTAAAACCCTTCATTTAATCATCACAAGAAGCATTTTGAATCTGGCGGACGCTTTCAAAGCATGCGGTTCATTTTTTGGCATAATGATTGATTGACCCTTCTTTAACAGATATTTTTTTCCGGAGATTGTGATTTCGCATGCGCCGTCAATAATATAAATGAAAGCATCAAAAGGTGCTGTGTGTTCACTCAGAGACTGTCCTTTATCAAAAGCGAAAAAAGATATTGTACCAGTTTTCCGATGAATAATTTCTTTGCTGACTATTGCATCCTTGTGGTATTTCAACAAAGTTCCTGGAGAAGAAACCGGATTATCTCTGACTGGTTTTTTCATGATCGCCTTTTTTATGTGTTTGCTCTTGAGTTTCTTTTCAGTATAAAGTATAGTATCAGAAAAAATTCTATCACAGGGAGAAAAAAATGAAAAATTTATGCATGTCGATCTGCTGGTTTTTTTTCTGCGGCATTTTGTGTCAGGCTCAGGTTCTAAATCTGAAGCCTCTACAAAAAGATGCAACAATTATTTCAAAATTTCTGACTGTTTCCATCGGGGAATACCTGAATCACAGTGGCGTTTTTTTATCTGAACACCGCATGGTTCTCGCTGGAAACATTCCATTTCAACTGGCAAGTAAAAATGGCTATAATAACATTTTCTTGAAGGATGCTGCCTGGAAGGACTGGAAGAAAGATCCAAGTTCGTACTATGCCGCATATGACAGCCTGCCGGTTGAAACAGATATATCAAGGGTGATGATACATATCCCTGTTGATTATTACACCGCCGCCTATATTATCGGTTACTGTGAAGACAGCTCTGAATTCACAAATGTTCTGACCCTCAGAATTGGAAAATTTACTGGTGGGCACGGTCAGACAGGATATACGGATTTTTCTGTCCAGGTCCTACGTGCAGGAAGTGTTCGCGGCGGTATGGGGCTGATTAAAACAGAAAAAGGTAATTTGTTCCTTGTAAAAATTCCTCTTAACAGGGCAATATGGCAGGATTTCAGGAATCAATCAATGATAGATGTCGACATAACGAAAGAGATAAGACTTGCAATTCGCAGACCTGATCCATGCAGATTTCAAACAAGACCACTGGGGCTTCCGAGCGGTGTTCATATTTATGGAATCACTTTTGAACGGGCACCTGTCAGGATGGAGGTCGATTCAGAACAGCCCGGACATGTTTTTAATGAACCCGAGATACCTGTCTTTAATGTAAAACTAACAAAGATACTGCCTTTCAGGGAATGTTCAATTGAAGCAAAAGCAACGGATTGGTACGGAAATATTACCGATGTTTCGGTTCAGAATGTTAAGGTTTTCAATAGTGGAGTCACATCAATTCCATTAAAATTGAATGTTAAAAAAAGAGGTTATCATGATCTTGAAATAACCCTTAAGATAAACCGACAGCCGGTTTTTACAAGATACACAAGCTTTGCGCTTCTGCCACCTGATAGCCGAAAATACAGGCATCAATCTCCTTTTGGAACATGGGATTTTTGCGGCGGACACTTTACTTCGGATAATCCTGATATTGTTGGTCCTCTTTATGTCAGGGCCGGTCTCAGGTATGGTATGTTTGGTTTTTCGGATGAGGCAAGAAAAAAATATGGAGTTATTAAGGGAAATGACTTGAAGCTTAACGCTAAACAGATTGAGGAGCTTGCTGAAAGAATAAAAACAGATACTTCATTAAAAGAGCCAGAAAGGCTGATGATTTTTCATGAAAACGCGATATCAGGCGAACATATAATGAGAGTTCCGGATGTTTTTACCGGCAGGAAATATGTTCTCAGCGAAGCAGAGGAGAAGAAATTTAAGGAAATGTGGGATATTGCTGAAAAGACAGCTAAAGCAATAAGAAAGTATTTCCCGAAAACTGAGATATACTTTGGAAATGGTGCGCCACAGTTACTTGAAGAATTTTGCAGACATAAGTTTCCGGCAGAATTACTTGGTTCAAGGGGCAATGAGGCTGGCAATTTTATGAGGATGCCGGAGACACAGCCTCCTGATTTTATCGCTAACAATGCTGGATTGTGGATGGACAGGATGATCCTTGACCATTATGGCTATAAGAATACACCACTCAGGCAGTGTTATGAGATGTGCTATCCGAATACAAATCCTGGAAATCTTTCTCCTGAAACTCAGGCAAAATACCTTATCAGGCATATGATGCACTCTCTTGCGTGGCGCATTCCGATCATAAGGGCAGGGATAATCACAGATGTTGGGAATTCTTACTATTTCAGCAACTGGGGGGCTTCTGGTTTATGCTATGGTCTTCCCGATATTCGTCCAAAACCCGCTTATGTGGCTATAGCCACAATGACACAGGTTCTTGATGGTACTTCATTTACAAGAGCGCTTCCAGTAAACTCATCAGTGGTTTATGGGCTTGAATTCAAAAGAAAGGATGGGAAATATGCATATTGTTTGTGGACGATAAGAGGTACACGGGATATTAATCTGCTTTTCAGCAAAAAAACAAATTGTATTTTGACAGATATGATGGGAAATGAAACATCACTTCAAATGAAAAATAACGCAGCTTTTTTCAGTGTTTCATCTGAACCTTTGTTTATCACTTCAGATCAGCCAGCAGTTCGCATCGTTGGCGGTCAGTCAAAAATGGAACAGAGACCGATTAAGGACTTTTACCTGACTTCATCATTGAACAATCTTTCTGAGTGGAAAATAGAACAGACAAACAATCGTGAACTTGAAATTTATGATTTTAACTGTCCGAGAAGAAAGGGTAATTTTGAATTCAAAATTGTTGATTCATTTGAAGGTGAAACAAATGTTTTGCAGGTTAAACCCGTATTTCCTGTATCCGGTTCAGAATACCTGCCGGCATACGAGGTTCTTGCTCATAATACCGGAATTGAGATACCGGGTGTTCCTACGAAAATTGGATTAATGGTTAATGGAAATGGTGGCTGGGGAAGGGTGATTTTTGAACTGGAGGATGCTTCAGGTCAGAGGTGGATTTCCATCGGTGCTGAGCAGAAGGGTGAACCAACAAGATGGATGGCTGACTGGTTCAAACCAGAGGAGTTTACACAGCTAAAATCATCAAACCTCTGTGACTGGAATACTGATGATGCGTGGCAGAGAAGCTATATAAATTTTGAGGGATGGAGATATCTTGAATTTCCGCTTCCAGGAAATTATCCGGGTGAAGGATATCACTGGCCTTACAGCAGCCAGTGGCGTTATTCCGGTGATGGGGTGGTTAAATATCCTTTGAAATTCAAAAAACTGATCATAACGATTCCTGAAAAAATTCTCTATCTTACTGAATATAAAGCTGTTCCAAGGCAGGAGATTTATCTCAAGGATCTGATGGTGACTTATCAACCTCCTGAGATTGCATTCAGAGCTGAATGAGGGTTATGAAGAAATGGAAAAAATTAAAGTTTTGCTGACGATTTTTCCCTTATTATTCTTCTGTACACTGTGCACAGGGCAGATTAAGACAGGTCTGGAGGTTCTCAAAGATAAAAATTTTGACATCCTGAAAGGTAAAAAGATTGCAGTAATTACAAATCCTACTGGTATTGATTCTGATTTCAACTCCATAGTTGATATTTTGAGAAGAGAAAAAGATTTTCAACTGGTAGCAATCTTTGCGCCTGAACATGGCTTTTTGGGAGGAGTGCAGGGAAGTATTTCTGATACAACAGATGTGAAAACAGGTATTCCGATATTCAGTCTTTATGGTTCTTCAAGAGTTATTCCGGATGACAAAATAAAAAACATTGATATTATTGTGTATGATATACAGGATATAGGTTCAAGGTCTTATACTTACATAAGCACAATGAAGCTTGCCATGGAGCAGGCTGCTAAACACGGAAAAGAATTTGTTGTTCTTGATAGACCGAATCCTGTAAATGGAATTACTGTGGATGGTCCTGTTCTTGAAACAAAATTCAAATCCTTTATCGGAATTGCTGAAATTCCATACGTTCATGGTATGACCTGCGGTGAACTTGCATTATATTTTAATTTTGAACTCGGGATTAACTGTAAATTAACTGTGATACCTATGAAAGGCTGGAAAAGAGATATGTCATGGATGGACACAGGTCTTCCATGGGTTCCAGCATCACCACATATTCCTGAACCGGATACCTGTTTTTATTATCCCATCACAGGTGTCATAGGTGAACTTTCTCTTGTGAGTGTGGGTGTCGGTTATACCCTCCCTTTTAAGATTATCGGCGCGCCGTGGATTGATGGAGAAAAATTTTCAGATGAATTAAACAAAAAAAATCTTCCTGGTGTGATTTTTCATCCTTTTTATTTCAAGCCTTACTATGGCATATACCGGGATCAATTGTGTTCTGGCGCCAGAATTGTTGTAAAAGACGCAAAAAATTTTAGGCCATTTATCACGTCTGTTGCAATTATGGAGACCCTTTTGCGTCTTTATCCTGATAAATTTAATTTTTCAAAAAAAGATATAAAGGATAGAATATCCACATTTGATAAAGCCTGTGGAACGGACATGATCCGGAATAAACTTATTAAAGGAGAAGATTTCAGGAGTATTGAGAACTGGTACAAAAGTCAGTTGCAGGATTTTATTAAAAAACGCGAAAGATACCTTTTGTATTGAAATTTAATCTACAGGATATTTTTCCGCATCTGCATTTTTCAAAAAATTGATATGAAGAAAATTGAAAAGAAAAACCTGTGGGTATATCTATTCCCGGCTTTGATGGATCTTTCAGTGGCTGCGGTTCTTATTTTTTCTGCGATAAAGGCGGTTGATCTGGGTATAAAGCCTTTTCTTGTTGGTGTGCTCGGTTCGGTCTGGGGTATCACATATTTTATTTCAAGTTTGATTTTGAGCAGATTTATCACAAGAAAAAATTCATCCATTTTTATGATGATAAGTTGCGTAAGTTTCATTTTACTGGGACTGTTTCTTGGTTTTTTCAAGAGTTTTAATTCCCTTTTTGTTTTTCTTTTTATTGGAGGACTTTTTTCTGCATTCTTTTTTGTCGGCTTTCAATTGTTTATGGAGGATAGCACAGGAACCAGTGCTTCCCGGGCATCAGCACTTTATACACTGTCATGGAGTACCGGTATGGCTTTTGGCTCGATTTCAGAAGGATTTTTAATGGGCAAGGGGTTATTGTATGCAGAGATACCTATATTGCTGCCTTCCCTGGTAATAATTTGCGGGATACTGGCATTCAATAAATTAAATAGAGAAAAAACAGAAAATTATCAACAGGTTTATGATAACAATCCAAACGATGCTGTTATAGAACAATATACAAGAATCGGCTGGATTGAAATTTTTACAGTTACCCTGGTAACAGGGGGTATAAGGTATCTGCTTCCGAAAATGACCATCTCCTTTTTTCATTTCAATCAGGCGCTTGCGGCTTCGTGCGTTTTTGTGTTCTTTGTTTTTCAGGCGATCAGCGGATATATCAGTTCCTTTTTTGGATTTCTTCGCTATAAAATCATTTCTCATGATCTGTTAAAATTACTGGCTGTATTGGGTTTATTCGTTCCGGTTTTATATCCCTTTCATTTTTCGGTTTTTCTTTTTTCGATGATTCTCGGGATTTATTCCGGACATGCTTTTTATTCTGCTGTTCTTTATGCGATCAACCACAGAAAAAAGGCTGGATTTAATGTAAGTATCAATGAATCTCTTGTTGGAATAGCGTCTGTTGCAGGGCCATTTATTGCGGGGTTTATGCTGAATTCAGGTCTGGTCCCTTTTTTTATTTTTCCGTGCTTTGTTTTTATTGCTGCAAGCTGGATCCAGCATGGAGTACTGAACAACTTTCCCGTGAGGAATTAGGTGATTTTTCTGAAAGGATCAATGATTTTGTGTTTATTTAAGCGTTTCGGATATCAGATAAACGAAGGAGGATATTAATAACAGAATACCGCATATCCTCCTTGTAATTATGATCCCTTTTGATTTTTCAGTCAGATTAAAGTATTTCTGGATTGCTTTTACACAAGTACCTGCGAATATTACTGTGGAACAATGACCGACTGCGTATACAATCAACATAACTCCTGCATAAATAAATTCCTTTGATGAAATCTTGAATACCAGAGCGAGTACCGGCGCCATATATGCAAATGTGCAGGGGCCTGAAGCAATGCCAAAAATCAACCCGAGCAGTAGTGCTGAGGTAATATCATTGTGTATCACCGGAAGCTTTGTAATACCAAAGTTAGGGGCTTTTATCACATCCAGAAAATACAAACCGACCAATATGAACACCATCACCACCAGAACATTACCCAAAGTACCTGTGTCTCCCATTAATCTTCCGAAACTGGCGCTTATCAAACCTATCAGAATAATGGTGATAAAAATACCTGCAGCAAAAGAAGATGAAAGACAGAATATTCGTGCCAGTGTGATTGTTCCTCGCTTGATTATGAATCCAACAATAAGCGGGATGCTTGAAAGATGGCATGGACTTAAAACGACACTCAAAACTCCCCAGAGAAAGGATGCACCGAGAGCAATAGCAGGTGCCTTTTCAATAGCATGGGAAAGGTTTTCAAGAAGCGTATAGATATTCATTTTGAAAAATCATACCCGAGTTCTTTCCATTTTTTTATTATGTCATTCTTTGACATAAAACCTTCATGCCTGTAAATCTCCTTTACGTTTTCATCAATAAAAATCTGGGTGGGAATCAGTCGAATCCTGTAATGTTTTCCGGCATCAGGGTTTTTCCATACATCGATAAATTCAACGTCAAATTTATCGGCATATTCTTTTTTTAACTCGTCAAGCACAGGACTCATCATTCTGCACGGTATGCACTTACCTGCACCAAGATCAATCATTTTTGGTTTTTCTTTTTTGGACAGCTGTTTCTTCTGAGGCAGAGTTTGTTTTTCCAGTGCGTCTGCCGGAACCCGTTCGGTTTCAACAAGCTCTTTCCACATCCGGTTAAATCGACAAATGTTTTCATTATCATTAGACCTTGCTTTCTGATTCAGCATTATCATTACCGCTGCACTCAGAAAGATGACAGCAACGAGAACTATTCTGAAAGAAAAATTACCGGGTAGTTTTTTCATTGTTTCTCCTTCAGGCATCCTGTTTTAAAAAAGCTGAAAGTATATTTTCTATTTCTTCGACTGATAAAACCTTTCCTGATGATTCCACTTTGCCGTTAACGACCAGAGCAGGGGTAAGCATTACGCCATAATTCATTATATCCTGCAATTTTGTGACCTTGACTATCTCGGCTTTTATTCCCATTTTTTTTACAGCTGTCTCGGCGTTTTCGGTAAGCTTTTTGCACTTAGGACATCCCATGCCCAGAATTTCTATCTTCATTTCAAAACCTCCTGTTAATTTAATTGTCCGAAAATTATACCGTTTATGGTTGAGATTATTACCACCAGACAGATATAGACTGCAGTTTTTTTCCAGCCGATGATACTTTTTAAGACAAGCATGCTGGGTAAACTGAGCGCAGGACCTGCCAGAAGCAGCGCAAGGGCAGGGCCTTTCCCCATGCCTGAGTCTATCAGTCCCTGAAGGATGGGAATCTCAGTGAGTGTGGCAAAATACATGAAGGCTCCCACTACGGAGGCGAAAAAGTTTGCAAAAAATGAATTGCCGCCTATAAGAGTTGCGATAAACCTTTCGGGTATAAAGCCCTCATGACCCTGCCGACCGAGCAGAAGGCCTGCTATAAAGACACCGGCAAAAAGCAAAGGAAATATCTGTTTTGCGAATATCCATGTTGCATCAACCCAACTTTTAATCTCCTGCTTTGTAAAATGTGTTTTCAGCATATAGAACAAAAACAGCAGCAAAAATCCTGTTATATACCATTTCATGTGAAATATTGTCGCAAAAAATCCGCTGTTTTGGTCATGCGGGCTGGTCCAGTTGGCGAAAACAAGGATTCCCACCATTGTAAAAAGGCATAATGCATTCCGCTTGATTTTTTGCGCTTCTCTATCATCTTCTGATACATCAACAAAAGAAGGTTTCTTATCCTTTTGATTTTCTTCCTTGATGAAGATAAGATGCATCACCAGACCAATTAATATGCTGAAGACAATCGCGCCCGCAGCCCTTGCGACACCCAGTTTCCAGCCCAGAACCTTTGCTGTAAGGATTATTGCCATAATGTTTATGGCGGGTCCTGAATAGAGAAAGGTGGTTGCGGGACCGATGCCTGCACCGCGGCTGTATATGCCGGAAAAAATTGGCAGCACCGTGCAGGAACAAACAGCCAGTATTGTACCTGAAATGGATGCAACGCCATACGACAGAATCCGGTTTGCTTTTGCGCCGAAATATTTCAGAACAGATGCCTGGTTTACAAAGACCGAAATCGCTCCGGCAATAAAAAAGGCGGGCACAAGACACAGCAGCACATGTTCATGGGCATACCATTTCACAAGAGCCAGAGCCTCATAAGCAGGATTTCTGAAACTCAAGAATTCAAGCGGGAAAAAATAAAATAACATGAATACGAAAAACATCGTCGCAAATTTATGCCACTCCTTCAATTGAATTTTTTTCATCAGTATATTCTGGATATACGCCTGCGTTTTTCTGCATTAAGTTTACCGATTGCAATAAGATCTTTCTTCACAATTTCATCTTTTTTTATGAAATCGCGCACAACATACCAGATGTCTATAAAAGGATTTTTGTTATTTAACCGATATTCTGTAAATTGTCCGTTTTTTCTTTCATTAACCAGACCCGATCTTTTTAATTTATGCATATGTTTGGTTACAGCAGGTTGTTTTATTTTCAGTATGTAACCTATTTCACACACACACATGCATTTTTTCTCAAGCATCCTGAGAATGCGAATCCTGTTTTCATTTGAGAGAGCGTCCAAAATTTTTTTAATATCGCTCAGAGAATATATAACCATTTGGTTATATAATAATTTAAATGGTTTGCTGTGTCAAGTTTTTTTGCAATTTATCTGGGGAAGCATTATACTAAAACTCATGAAACTCTGGAGAAAATATGGAGATACTGAAAAATTTTGACACTGAAATTGATGTGCGATCGCTTATGTCCAGACTGAGAATTGAAACCGATAGCACGGATGAATATGAATTCAAAAAAATGGTCGAAAAAGCGCGGGATGTTGCAGACCCCAAAGCCATTTATCTTGAGGGCTATGTTGAAACAGGTGGAGATGATTTTGTTGTGATAAATGGTGTGAAATTTACCAGCACTGTTTTGAGAAAAAATCTTGATAGCACTGAAAGAGTTTTTGTCTATGTTGCAACCTGCGGAACTGAACTTGACTCAATAAAGTTTGATCAGCGTGAATTATTGCAAGAATACTGGTGGGATGAAATAAAGGCATACTATCTGAATATAGCAAGAAAGGGCCTGATGGATTATTTAAAAAAAAGATTTATGCTCAAAAAGACTGCAAGTATGGTTCCTGGTGGAAGCGAGTCAGGAGTCTGGCCAATTGAACAGCAGAAGGAGCTTTTCAGTCTTTTTGGAGATGTCGAAAAATTTATAGGTGTGAAACTAACAGATACGTTTCTTATGGTACCCAATAAGAGTGTTTCAGGGATTTTATTCCCAACAGAAAAGGATTACAGCGGCTGTAAAGTATGCAGGAGGAAAAACTGTCCTGGTCGCATTGCTGAGTTTGATGAAAATCTTTGGGAAAGCCTGAAGGTGCAAGCCAGTTTACATGTGAAAAAATGAAGATTACCGGTATTTATGCTATAGCGCCATCCATACTGAAAACGCAGGAAGAATTCACTCTCAGATTCAAGGTATTGACTGATCCTTATCCAGCCGACTGGGCATGCTGGATAAAAGTGCCAAAATTGAAAGGTCCTTTTAATCAATCGCCGAGAGGAATCAGGTATCTTGCCAATGTTTACAGCGGTGATGTCGGCAGCCTTGAAATAAACATAGATGGCAGAAGAATCAGGTTTTCCGACTATCATGGAATTTTTCCCGGCGACTTGAGGAAATTTGGAAAAATTTCTGGTTTGAAGTTTGACTCACCGGGGATAAAGTTTATCAGGGTTATACATGCTGCAACCGGCATTCATGGAGTAAGTAATCCTATTGTTGTTAAAGAAAAGGTTGAACACAGGATCTACTGGGGCGACCTCCACTCTCAGACATTTTTTTCTGATGGTTTAAGGTGTCCAGAAGAACTTTACACTTTTGCAAGAGACGAAGCATTTTTAGATTTTTTCTCGGTTTCTGATCACAGTGAGTGGATTACCGATAGACAGTGGGACTATTTTTGTTCTGTTGCAAATGATTTCAATGATGAAGGCAGGTTTGTTACATTTGTCGCACAGGAGTGGACAGACCATAAAGCAGGTCACAGAAACATTTATTATCCTGGTTCTGCCGGTCAGATTCTGCGAGCCGGGATCAACGACATTGGCAATGTTTATGATGCGGCGAGGAAATACAATGGACTTGTTATTCCGCATCACAGCGCCAGCAGAGCAATGGGAGTAAACTGGGATTTAAGCCATGATTCTCAGGTTGAAAAACTTGTTGAGATATATTCGGTCTGGGGAAACAGTGAAACGGGTGCTGATAGAGGAAATCAGAGACCGATCAGGGTTATTGGAGGAGAAATTCATGGGCAGCATGTGGTTGATGCTCTTAATAAGGGATATATGTTTGGTTTTGTTGGTGGAGGAGATATCCATGATGGAAGGCCAGGGGATGAATTGCACACTTTGCAAAAGTCCGTTAGCGGATATGAAAACCTTTACAGACAGGGAATCACAGCTGTCAGAACACAGGCACTTGATAGGAATTCTGTATTCAATGCACTATATGAAAGACGTTGTTATGCAACAAGTAATATAAGACCTGTTCTTGATTTTTCAATCAATGGAATTGAATCTGGAAATATTCTTGTCTGCCCGAAAAAATTATTTTTTGAGATTTCAGGAATCAGTGAAATTCCTGTCAGCAGAGTTGTGATCGTGTCGGATGGAAAAGATTACAGGATTTTTGATATCAGAAGAAATCAATTTGAAATTGAATTTGAACAGGATTATAAGGGTGAGAAATATTTTTATGCAAGATTTGAAAGGATTGATGGAGAACTTGCATGGTTGAGTCCGGTATGGATAAAGTCATGAATGCTTTTATTCAGGTTGTAGCGCACAGAGGTTTCAGCGGAATCTATCCTGAAAATACACTGATTGCTTTCAGAAAGGCCGTTGAGATGGAAGTCGACTTTGTTGAACTGGATGTGCGCGAGACAAAAGATGGAGAACTTATTGTAATGCACGACGAGAGAATAGATAGAACAACGAACGGCACAGGTCTTGTTCGGGAAATAACCTTCACGGAGTTAAGAAGATATGATGCCGGTTCATGGAAGGGATATCCGGGCGAAAGGGTTCCGCATCTTCTTGAAGTTTTTGAACATGTTTGGGGAAAGACGGGATTGTTGATTGAGATCAAGCAATGTGATATTGAAAGGCTCGTTTCACTTTTTACAAAGCACGGAATAAAGGAAATGGTTTTTGCCGGCTCATTTAACATCCATTATGTGAAAAAGATCCATTTTCTGTTACCTGAATTTCCACTGGTTTTTATATCCTGGAATGTTCCCGTTAATCTTTCTGAACTTATCGCGATAGGGGTCAGGCAACTTGATATTCACTTTGACAATTTATGCACCAACAGAACCAGAGAATTGGTTGCCTCTGGTTTTCTCGTTAATGCATGGACACCGGATAAAAAGTCTGAATTGCTTGCCTGCATCAATATGGGAGTTCAATTCATAACCACAAACAGGCCTGATATTTTGATGGAAATTATTGACAATATTTAATGCTGGAAAACTACGAAAGGAGAAAAAATGATGCCGGAAAATATCCTCAAAAAGAGACTGAAAGAGGGGAAAACCAGTATTGGAGCTTTTATCCTGACCGCTCATCCGACAATAGCAGAAGTGATGGCTCGGGCAGGTTTTGAATGGCTTGTTTTTGATATGGAGCACGGGGTTATTGGGATAGAATCCGTTGAGATAATGGCGCAGGCAATTTCTGGGACCATGGTGACACCACTGGTCAGGCTTCCATGGAATGATTTTGTCATCATAAAACAGGTGCTTGATACAGGGGTGATGGGATTGATTGTTCCAATGGTCAATACGCCTGAACAGGCACAGCAGGCTGTAAGGGCAACAAGATATCCCCCTGCCGGTATTCGGGGGTTCGGACCTCACAGGGCAAGCGGTTTTGGAACCTGGATTGATCAATACTATGAAAAATCAGATGAAAATATTTTTGTCTGTATTCAAATTGAAAATGTTGATGCGGTTAAGAATCTTGAAAAAATTCTTTCTGTAGAAGGCATTGACTGTGTTTTTATCGGTGCCAATGATCTCGCTGGTTCAATGGGATTACTTAAAAATCCATCAGATCCAGAAGTGCAGAATGCAATCGGTTATATTAACTCTGTATGTCGGAAATTTAATATACCATGCGGACTCGTTGCCAAGCCGGCAGATATCAATCGCAGAATCAGAGAGGGTTTTCAATTTATATGTGCCGGGACAGATATATCAATGATGATGGATGGTTGCAGGAGTGTTTTTGCTGGAATTAAAAGGAATAAAGGATGACAGATAGAGCAAACGAATTTTTTGTTGTGAATCTTGATGGCGATTTTCATTCCCTGGATGAAGAACACCTGCATAAACTGGAAAGATTCAATGTTCATATGCATCAGTTAAAAAAATATAAAGAAACAGATCAGACCGACAGACTGCTGAAAAAAGCAGATGCAATTCTATTTACCAGTTCGATTATAGATAGAAAATTTTTTGAAAAGCTGCAGAGGTGCAGGATTATTATAAGGTTTGGAACAGGAATTGAAAATGTTGACATTGATGCCGCAACCGAAAAAGGCATTATGATTGTAAATGTTGTTGATTTCTGCACAGAAGAGGTTTCAAATCATACAATTATGTTGCTTCTTGCATGCTGTCGAAAATTGAGGGAATTCTGTGGTCTGTCCTTTTTAAGGAAGAATCAGAAACTCGGTCCGATGGGAAGTATTGCCGGTGAGACTCTCGGATTGATAGGATTCGGAAGGATAGCAAGATCAGTTGCAATAAAGGCTAAATGTTTTGGAATGAATATCCTGGTTTTCGATCCCTGTATTAAAAAAGATGTTTTTGAGAAATATGGAGTGAAAAATGCAGCTTTGAAGACGCTTTTGAAAGAGTCGGATTATGTTTCTCTTCACTGCCCTCTGAACCGGAAAACATATCACATCATTGGCAAGAATGAGTTGAGGTTGATGAAAAAAACAGCATATTTGATCAATACGGCAAGGGGAAAACTCCTTGATGAAAAAGCCCTTGTAAAAGCCCTTAAGAGCAACCGGATTGCGGGTGCGGGTCTTGATGTTTTTGAAAAGGAGCCACCTGATAGGGATAATCCACTTCTGCATATGGACAAAGTGATATACACTCCTCATTATGCGTACTATTCCGATGGAGCCATTGAGACACTGAAAAAGGAAGTCGTTGATGAACTTGTAAGATTCTGCAGTGGGAAAATTCCGAAAAATCTGTGCAATCCCGAGGTGTTGAAAAAAAATGAGAAAATACAATAAAAAAGAATTCTCTCCCAGTTTTTTTCACCTGAAATTGATGAGGACAATCAAAAAAACCTGGCTTTTTCTGAAAATTGCGACTTCTGGGAATGGAGGAGAAAACTCAAGAAAAAATTTGAGGAACTGATCGGTCCGATTTACATTGATAAGAATCCGCCTGAATACAGGATTATAAATCAGAAGAAGATAGAAGGGTTTATCGTAAGAAAAATAGTTTTTCCGACAAATCCATGGGTGATGAATGTTGCCTATCTCGTGATACCCTCTGAAAAAAAGGAAAAATATCCTGCCATGGTATGTCTGCAGGGTCATTCTCCGGGTGCCCATATCTCTATCGGAGAAGCACGCAACAGGTCTGAAAGGCGGATCATCAAAGGCGATAGGGACTATGCAATCCAGGCAGCAAGAAATGGTTTTGTTGCCCTTGCGATTGAACAGCGATGTTTCGGAGAAAGGGAAGAAAAACTTCAGAGACCTGCTGCAGAAGAAAGATGTCGGGCTGCTTTTCTCCACGCATTGATGCTCGGGCATACACTTATCGCAGAGAGGGTAGCAGATGTCATCAGGGGAATAGATCTGCTGGCAAACTTACCGTTTGTAGACAGAAACAGAATTGGCTGCATGGGAAATTCAGGTGGTGGCACCACGACATACTATGCTGCGTGCCTTGATGAAAGAATAAAAGTTGCACTTGTTTCGTGCAGCTTCTGTACTTTCGAAGAGACAAAGATGAAATTACCTCACTGCAGCTGCGGTTATATTCCATGTGTCCTGAAATTTTTTGGTATGGAGGATCTGGCTGCTTTAATTGTTCCACGTTATCTGATAATCGTTTCCGGAAAGAATGATGAGATTATACCCATCAGGGGTGTCAGAAAAGGATACAGGACTGTAAAGAGAATTTATAAAGCCGCTGGATATCCTGAAAGGACAGAACTCATTCTGGGAAATCAGGGGCACAGGTTTTACGCTGACCTTTCCTGGAGCGAAATAAATCGGATATTCAATCCTTCCGGCAGTTTTTGAAGTGCGTTCTTCTGAGGAGTATACCTGTTAATCAATTATTACACCCTGATTTATCAGGACCTGCCTGAGTTTTTTCAGATTCAGCGATGAGAATTTTTTTTCCTTGTTTTTTTGCAGAAATGCTGATGCTGTTCCTGCAATTTCACCTGTCAGACAGCAAACTGGAATCGCTCTTACTATATCCCAGGCACTTTTTGCGGAGATGCATCTTCCTGCTGTAATGAGATTGGTTGTTTTGACTGCATAAAGGGATGAAAATGGAATATAATAGATTGGTCCTGGTTTTCTCCAGTCCCCGCACATTCCAACCGCATCTGAAAATTTTTTCCCTTCATCGGTTTCTTTAAGTTCAGTCTGTCCCTTAAGTCTTCGTGTCATCCGGAATGTGGATATTGATGGTAGAGAAACAGGATAAAGTACTGGATTTTCTATCTTCATTTTTTCAATAAGCTGTCTTATGTTTTTTCTTGATGATAAAATCTGCATGGTTGTTCCATTTTTTTCATCAACCGAAAAGCCCCTGTTTCCATAAGTTTTCCTGTTGTACGGATCATACCTGTGCGAGAAGATGCGTTTTTTGACCTGTTTTCCATCAAAATAGAAAAACCATCCGCATGCCACGTTTTTTCTGGAACCTACCACATCCTCGCCTGCAGCAAAGCACACATCAGCGTCTCCAGAGGCATCAACGATACTTTCTGTTTGGATTGCAAATCTTCCGGATTTGTTTTCAAGTATCAGATGAGTGATCGCCCCATGCTTCTTAACAGTTGTGCAAAACCGCGTGTCATATAAAATTTCAATCCCTTCCTTTACGAGAAGTTTTTCAAGTTCAAGGGCGAATGTCCAGGGATTGAATTCAACCTTCAGCCTGAATTTCTTCCTTGATTCTATGTCTCTGTCATTCAACCAGCAATCAGGAATTCTTCCATATCCATCTGATATGGAAAGTTTCATGAATTCTTCAGCAAGACCCGAAATGACCTGGTTTCCTCTACCATCACAAAGGGGCAGATACACGTTAACATTTCCGAGTGTAGCAAGCCCCCCACAGGCACAGTTTTTCTCAATAAGGCATACTCTGGCGCCATTTCTTACTGCCGCTATTGCAGCAGCAATTCCCGCAATTCCACCTCCCACGACAGAAACATCATACTTTTTATAAACTTCTATCAGTGTAGATTTTTCTTTTATCTTCATTTTTTAGCAACCCTGTAGGGAAGCAGCCATCTTTTTCTTTTAATAAATCTACCACCTTTAAACGTCTGCTCTATTTTTCCACTCTGTTCAAGGTAGTCAAAACAACTTCTCATGCAGCCCCTTGATGCACAGATTCCATAGCTTCCTCCTTCTCCCCATTTTTGAAGCATTGCATGGCCTTCTATGATATATCCTGATTGAAAATTCTTTGTTTTCCTCCATTTTCCTGTTGAAAGTGTCCAGCAGAATTTATATGCTGTCTCTTCATCAAAGTCCTGTTTTGAAGCGTCTATATTCCATCCACGGAAATCTCTATGGATAAATGGTGACACCCTTGAGTCTCC
>CAZHJN010000010.1:0-55187 GCA_964532995.1 uncultured bacterium | reverse complement strand
AGAGGCACATCTTCAGAAAAATTTGACATTACAAAAGGGAGGTAGTAAGATAAAAATACCAAAATCAATCAGAGGCGGAAAGGGAGTGAAAAATAATTTGACTTTTGCTACGATTCTGTTAAAATAGAGGAAGAAAATAAGGAGGTTCTGGAGTGCCAATTTGTAACCACATCTTGAAGCTAGGACAAGTTATAAGCACAATGGTAAAGTGGAAAGAGGTGAAAGAAGATTTACCTCAGAATTAGGAAATCTTCCTTTTCCTCTGTATCATACATCAGTATATCCCGGAATAGAGAACAAGATCAGAATGTTTGTGCTTGACGAAAGTCGTGGCTGCAATAATTACTGCTCATTCTGCATTCATCCGATAAAGAGCGGCAGGTTGAGAAAAAAACCCGTGGATAAAATACTCAGGGAGATTGAGCACTCAAATTCTGTTTATGGGACAGGTCTTTTCAGATTTGCTGGCTCCAATACTCCTGATGATATTCTGCAGGGTGTTGCAGGAGAACTTCTGAAAAAAAACCTGAAGATTTCATATACGTGCTTTGGCAATTTTGAGACACTGAAAGACGTGGATTTTAATTCTGTGCGAAAGTCAGGCTGCATGTCAATATTTTTTGGCCTTGAATCCGGAAGCCCTGAAATTTTGAAAAAGGCTTTTAATAAGAAAAACTGTCTGGAAGACGCAGAATCTGTTATAAAAGCATGCAGGGAAGCAGGAATTTTTACAGTTGTGAGTGTGATATATCCGGCACCATTTGAAACCGACAGGACAAGAAAGGAAACAATGAATTTTCTTCTCAAAACGAAACCCGACTCTGTGCTGGTTCAATTTCCAGGACTTTATCCGCAGACTGTATGGGGAAGAAATCCTTCAAGGTTTAATTTTACAGTTGAAACAGAGACCTACGCACTTGATGTGATGACATATCAGATAAAACAATTTTTCCCTCCACGGTACTGGAACCCATTGCCGTACCGTGTTAATGGCATGGTTTTCAAAGAGTATGCCCGGGAAACAGAAAAATTTCAGAAAGAATTAAACCAGAATGGTATGGTTACCTTTGTTTCTGACGAGGCATACCTTCTCAGCAAATGTGCGGGTTTTGAAAATCCGGCAGAATTTATAGATAGAAACAGGTATTTTCTTTTTGCTGGACTTGCTGAAGAAATACGGAAAGAGATAGATATTATTAACGGAAATCTTTTTAAGGTATGAAAATGGGATACAGAGTTGTTGTTACAGGAATAGGTGTGATTGCACCCAATGGCATAGGGAAAGAATTTTTCTGGGAAGCTCTCGAAAATGGTAAAAGTGGCATAAAAAAAATTTCCAGGTTTGATCCTTCAGGACTTCCCTGTCAGGTTGCCGGTGAGATACCACAATTCACCCCGGATCAATTTATTGACAGAAAAAGTACAAGGAGAATGGCAAGGTCTTCTCAGTTTGCAGTATGCGGAGCGAAGATGGCTTTGATTGATGCGGGTCTTGATACTGGTAATATTGATCCGGAGGATGGGCTTATTTCCCTTGGAATCAGTACGAGTGCAATGGATCTGATAGAAAGTCAGCATCAGAACTTTCTCAAATATGGTGCCAGAAGAGTGATACCTTATGGAATTGTTGCTGCTACTCCCCATCGGGTTATGGGAGAATTGATTGAACATTTGAACTGGAAAACGCAAACGATTCTTCTTGCTTCTGCCTGTGCTTCGAGTACTGACGCTATTGGGGTTTCTTTTCAGAAAATAAGAAAGGGAGAGGTAAGAATTGCCCTTGCAGGAGCCACAGATGCTGCGATTACTCCTCTGATAATGGCTGGTTTATCATCTGCTGGACTGACTCCGGAGTTCAATGAGAATCCGGAGAAGGCAAGCAGACCTTTTGATCGTTTAAGATGTGGAGGCATTCTTTCAGAAGGATGTGGTATTGTTGTTCTTGAAGAATTGAATTATGCGGTAAGTCGTGGGGCGAAAATATACGGTGAAATTATAGGATATGGTACATCAGGAGAGATTTTCCAGGAAAATCCATCTTCAGGGCTGAAAAACGCAATAAGAAGGGCTTTTAATGATTCAGGAATATCTCCCGGGAGCGTTGATGGTATTGCTGCTCATGCTCCATCAGATCCTTTGATAGATAAGATTGAAACATACATAATCAAGGATATTTTTGGTACACGTGCATATGATATTCCTGTAAGTTCTATAAAATCAATGACCGGAAATCCTCTTGGATGTGCGGGAGTTTTCCAGACCATTGCGGCTATGTTATGGTTTAATAAAAACATTGTTACACCAACGATTAACTATGAATACCCTGATCCAGAATGCGACCTTTTTTATGTTCCAAATAAGGCGCAGAATCTTGTTGTGAATACTGTACTGTTGAACTGTGGTGGACTTGGAGGCACATGTTCTGCATTATTGTGCAGGAGAATTAATATATGAACTACTGGATCGGCAGTCTTATTGTAACTGTACTTATTCTTGCGACTCTTTCATGGATTGTATACAGTAGGAACAGACACAGACCTCTTAACAGAAGATTTATGGTTTTCAACCTTGCACTGGTTATGTGGTCCTGCACAGCAATTCTTTTAATGAGTCTTAATGATATTGTTCACCTTTTGTTTCTTTTGAAATTGATTTCTGTTATAGGAGCTTTTCTTCCAGCAGCTTTTATGTACTTTGTAGCTGGATTTGAAATCACGCCTGATGGGAAAGAGCCAGAGTCATTAAAGAGGATGCAGGTCGTTTGCTTCGTTTTTGCAGTTATCGCTTCTCTGTTTGTAATATATCCTTCGTTTATCAAAAAAATTATTATCAATGCGGAAACAACCAATAATCTTCCAGGTCCAGAGGTTATTTATGGTTTTCCTTTCATACCATACACCTCAATAATAATTCTTTCAATGGTTTTTGGATTCTGGCATCTTTACAGAATTATGAGGAAAAGAAAAGGAGCTCAGAAGACAGAAATTCAATACATCTTTCTTGCAACCATAGCTGGAACAGTATTTGCGGTTCTGACGGCTCTTGTTGCACCGCTGCTTGGAACAACAGTACCATGCAGGTTCTCTCCGCTTTCTTCAATTATAATGGCATCAATCATTGCTTACGCCATTGCAAAACACAGGATAATGAATATATCTGTGATTGCCGAAAAGGTATTTATATACGCATGTCTTTCTGTATCTCTTATTTTTGTTTATATCTTTTCTTTATTATTTTTTATCAACCTTATGAAGCTTTTTACTCAGAAAGAATCGTCACTTCCAGTTGTTATAAGCGCATTCATAATTGCAATGATTTTTTCTCCCATGAAGGAAATTATAGGAAGATGGGCAAAAACCAGGATATTCCGCCAGCAATATGAAATTGATTCAGTATTATTTCAGATGAGACTGATTACAGGCAGTGCCCTGACTCTTGAAGAGGGTATAATGGCAATGCTGGAGATTTTGAAAAATGAAATAAATCTGACAGGCAGGTCAAATTTTATGCTTAACCTGCGAGACGAATCTTTAAGAAAGATTTTTTCCATTTTGAAAACCAGCCCAATTTCTGTTTTTGAACTGGAAGAAGATTCACCGCTTTTTCGTATGATTGAATCCAGACCGCATGTTCATTTCAGGGACGAACTTTTTAGATTTTCAACCAGGACGATTATAGGTGCCGCAATAAAGGAAATGGATATTTACGAGGCTGATGTTGCAATTCCTGTTATTATCCATAACAGATTTTCAGGGATTTTGCTTCTGGGGGGTAAAGAAGGTCAGATGAATTTTACAGAAAGAGATAGACGAATTCTACATGCTTTTTCAATTTATCTTGGTGTTTTTATCGAGTCTAATCAGCTTTTGAACACATTAAGGGAAAACCGGATTTATCAACAGAGTCTTCTTGAAAATCTTCCTGAAGGCGTTATCGCGGTGGATAACAGCGGCAGAGTGATTGTTTTCAATCATATGGCTGAAAAAGTTACGGGTTTAAGAAAAATAGATGTCATTGAAAGAGATTACGAAACTGTTCTTCCGGAGCCAATCAGACAAAACCTGAGCGAGCTTTTGAAGCACGATACTGAAACAAAGAATACAGAACTTGAACTGGCAAGAAACGGGAAAATGATTCCATTGAGAGCGAGCGGTTCAAGATTTTTTTCATTTGATGGATCTCTTCTTGGAGCTCAACTGATTTTTTCTGATGTTTCCCATTTGAAAAGTCTGCAGAGGCAGATTGAAAGAAACGAACGACTGGCTTCTCTCGGAATTCTTGCGGGTGGAATAGCGCACGAAATAAGAAATCCTCTTGTTGCACTGAAGACATTTTCCCAGCTTCTGCCGGAAAGATTTCAGGACCAGGAGTTCAGAGCCAATTACATAAGAGTCGTTATTCCTGAAATCGAAAGGATTAACCACCTTGTTGAGCAATTGCTTGCATTTGCAAGACCTGGTTCGCCAAGAATGGAAGAGGCTGACCTGGTATCCATTGTTCAATCGACAACAATGCTTCTGTCAGCTCAGGAAAAATTCAAAAATATCAGGATTCTGATAAATTCAAACCTGGCTGTCATAAGGATCATGGTTGATCCAGAAAAAATAAAACAGGCGCTGCTTAATATTTTACTCAATAGTGCTGAATCGATCGAAAATAAATCAGGTGAAATCCAGATTTCCATAAGGAAAGAAACAGATAGAATTGTTCTTGAAATACAGGATAATGGATACGGTATTAAACCAGATATTCTTGGCAAGATTTTTGATCCGCTTTTTACAACAAAGCCCCATGGAACCGGTCTTGGTCTGACGATAGTCAATGAAATAATTGCCCAGCATAATGGAAGGATAAATATTGAAAGCAAATACGGGCACGGGACAAAAGTTTTGATAGAACTTCCAGTCCGTCAGGGGGTTTTCCAATGAAGCTTGTAATGTTGATTGTTGAAGAAAAATCTATTGCAGAGACACTCTGTTTTCTGTTGAAGGATACTTTTTTACCGGTTGTCGTAGAACCCTCACACGTGAGAGATGAAATAATCCGGAACAGGCCTGATATTGTGATTGTGGATTTTTTATTCAAAAATATTTCCTCATACGGAATTGTTGAAACCATTGTTAAAACCATACCAGATGTTCCAGTTATTGCGCTTGTGGATTCTTTTGGTCCGTATTCCCGGCGACTGATGAATCTTGGAGTTTATGAGGTTATTGAGAAACCTTTTAATCCAGAAAACATCATACACGCGATGAAACGGGCGGCTTATTTCATTGAAGCCAGGCGAAAAGAAAAGTCAGAACCAATTGTTTCGGTTGGACAGAATTTTCATACGCAACCGACAGAGAATGTTTTTTCTCAAAAGCTGAGTGAATTGATAACTGACCATTTCAAAGACCCGGACGGATTTGTCTTTTCTATCGCCAGTCTTCTGAAAGTGCAGCTTTCTTTATCCGGAATTTGCTTTTTCATAAAAGAAAAGGATGAATTTGTTTTTCACAGCGGAAACGGTGTTGAAAAGAAATTCTTAAACAGAATCAGGTTCAATCAGGATAGCGCACTTTATCACTGGCTTGTTTCAGAAAGAAAAATTGTTCTGAAAAATTCGCAGATTGATTCAGAGATTATTCGAGAAATGAAGCTGTTAAAAGCCGAACTTATTCTTCCCATTTTAAATCGTGAAGGACAAACATCTGGTTTTTTTGCTTTTGGGTCCAGGATAACAGGAGAAAACTTTACATCTGAAACGATCAGGTTTCTTGCTTCCATAGCAACATATCTGAGCATATTAATTGAGGACACTTTTCTTTTTCAAGAAAGTGTTGTTCAGAAAGAATTTCAAAAGATCATACTTGAAAAAGTTCCGACCGGTATCATTGTTTTTGACAATCAATTTAATGTTCTGATTTTTAACAGACAGGCAGAACTTATTTTAGGGAAAAAGGCTGAATCTGTTGTTGGTTCTTCAATCGAAAGCTGTGGGGCTGAGTTTGCTTCAAAGATACGCCAGATGGTTTCCACAAAACAGCCAGTATTCAGAGAGGAAATGTTTCTTAATGCGTCAAAAAAATGGCTTGGAATGAGCTGCGATTTTGTTGGAAAAAGCAGCGAGACCTTCTGTACAATAGTTATTTTTCAGGATATCACAGCTACCAAGGAAATGGAAAATGAAAGAAAAAGGATTGAACAGAATCAATACTGGCAACAAATTGCCACGCAGCTTTCACATGAAATCAAAAATCCCCTTGTTGCAATAAAAACCTTTGCCTGCCTTCTACCTGAAAAGTTTAATGATGAATCATTCAGAACTCAATTCTATAACATTGTTAACAGCGAGATTCAGAAGTTGACAGTTCTTGTGGAAAAGATTGCGCGTCTTGCTGATAGGGAGCCGCTTGTATTAAACAGGACAGATCTTATTGAAATTCTGAATAGAGTGCAGAAAAGATTTCCTTCTGTGGAAATCGTTTCAAGAAATGGAATGGCTTTTCCGGTTGAAATAGATGGAAGCAAACTGCAGGAGGCTTTTGAATTTCTGCTTGATTTTTGTATTCAGGATACAGGAGGAAAAGGTACTATAAGGATCTTTCCTGAGAAAGATACAGAGGCGATTGAAATTATAATAGAAGAAAACGGCGGTACCATAAATATTGAATCCTCAGAGGATGTTTTTCTGCCTTTTTCAGACCATCTGAATGCATTGACGTCTCTTAATCTGGCTATCTGCAGAAAGATTATAGAAGAACATTCGGGCGGGATCCGTTTAGAGGTTTTACCGGTTGATAGAAAACGGTTCATCCTTAAATTGCCGGTGGCGTAATAATGAAAAAAATTCTTATTATTGATGATGAAAAAAGCGTGCAGGAGTCCCTGAAGCTGGTTCTTTCAGATGATTATTCGGTTCTGGTTGCATCTTCCGGTAAAGAAGGTCTGGCTATACTTTCAGAAAGTGATATCGATATTATCTTTCTTGATATAATTTTGCCGGATACAGATGGCTTAAGGATTCTTCAGGACATAAGGAAAATCAATCCTGAAATTCCGGTGATCATGCTTACTGCTGTTTCAAAAGTTTCAACGGCTGTTGAATCAATGAAGATTGGAGCATACGATTATCTCACAAAACCCTTTGATGTGGACGAAATACGAATCATTGTCAGAAAGATTTTTGATGAGCTAAAAATCAAACAGAAAGCTGAGTTTCTTTCTGGTGAAATTGAAAAATCAAGTGGAACGATTATATTTGAGAGTCAGAAAATGAAAGAAGTTCTTGACCTGGCTTTGAAGGCAGCACCACATGAATCATCTGTTTTAATTACAGGACCAACCGGCAGCGGAAAAGAACTGGTTGCAAGATTTATACACAGGGAAAGTTCAAGAAAGAATGAGCCTTTTGTTGCTATACATTGTGCGGCTATACCTGAGACACTTTTCGAAAGCGAAATTTTTGGTTATGAAAAAGGTGCTTTTACGGGAGCTTTCAAAAGTAAGCCAGGAAAATTTGAGATTGCGGGTGCAGGAACTGTTTTTTTTGATGAGATTGGTGAAATGCCACTTTCATTGCAGATAAAATTGCTCAGAGTCTTACAGGAACGCGAATTTTCGCGTGTTGGTTCAAATGATCCGATAAAGCTTGAAGCGCGTATTCTTGCTGCAACTTCAAGAGATCTCAAAAGGGAAATAGAGTCAGGGAAATTTCGGGAGGACCTGTTTTACAGGTTAAGCGTTATCCCGATTGAAATTCCTCCACTGAGATCGCGAAAAGAGGATATTCTTCCTGTGGCGTACCATTTTCTTTCTGTTTTCAGAACGCAGATGGCTGTCAGGTCAAGAACTTTTTCACATGAGGCCGAAGAATGTTTACTTTCTTACGATTGGCCCGGAAACATAAGAGAATTGAAAAATGTTATTGAAAGGATTTTGGTATTGAGAGGAAACAGGGATATAATAGATATTAATGATTTGCCTGAAGAACTCAGGATAAGAACAGCCGAACAGGCTGATACAGACAAACCTTTTGAGGAAAGGATCAGGGAATTTGAAAAGAAATTGATCCTGGAAACCCTGAATAAGTTTTCCTGGAATAAATCAAAGGCGGCAAATTATCTCAGGGTGAGCCGTCGCGTTTTGAGTTATAAGGTTGAAAAATATGGAATCAAAAGAAAAGAGGATATTGATTGTTGAAGATAATGCCGCTGTTCAGAATCTTTATCGTGAAATCCTGAAAAAACATTCATATGAAGTGGAAATACAGGATAATATTTCTGGCGCTATTGATTTGTTGAAAAAAAACCGATTTGATTTGATAATTCTTGATTTACAGCTGCCCGGTGAAGACGGAATGCTTTTCTTAAAAGATATAAAGAAACTGGAGATGGAAGTTCCGCCGGTAATTGTTTGCACCGGACTTGGTTCAGTTGAGAATGCAGTGGATGCGATAAAAAATGGGGCGAGTGATTTTATTACCAAGCCGTTTACCATAGAATCTTTGATATCAGCGATCGAGAGGAATATAAAAATAAGTGAAATCGAGAAGAAAATTTCAGAAATAGAAATGGTTCGGTCCATTTTTGAATTGAACAGGATAATCATTTCAATCACTGATATTGAGGAATTGTGTACAGGTGTTATTGATCTTGTTTATAACCTTATAAAACCGGATGCGGCATTTCTTTATTTCAGGGATGATGATACCGGTAGGTTTTTTTTGCGACGTACAAAAGGGAGTTTGACAGAGACAGGTTTTCCGGTTGTTCTTTCGCTGGATGATATAAAATTTTTTTCAGAAAAAAACAGCGCTAATTTTCACAGAATCGATAGCAATTTTTTTGAAGTGAGACTCTTTGGTAAAAGAGATATGATTGGCATACTGAGATTTTATTCAAAGCAAAAAAATTTTGATGACAGAGAACTTGATTTTCTATCAGTTTTTGGAACACAGATAGGCATAGCTCTTGAAAATGCGAAATTATTGCAGCAGTTACAGGATTCTTACATAAGCTCAATAAGTTCTCTTGTAAATTCTCTTGAAGCAAAAGACGCTTATACAAAGAATCATTCCGAGCAGGTTGCATACTATGCTGTTGCCATTGGAAGGATTCTAGGTCTGGATGCTGATTCTCTTGAAAGTTTAAGAAATGCTGCCTATTTACATGACCTTGGCAAACTTGGCATTAAAGATGAAATTATTTCAAAAAGAACCTCACTTTCCGAAGAGGAGTTTGAAGTTATTAAAAAACACCCTCTCATTACGAAAGATATTCTCAGACCATTAAGGATAAAAAAAGAAGAAATCGATGCGTGTCTTTATCATCATGAAAGATTTGATGGTACAGGTTATCCTGAGGGGCTTGCAGGCGAGAAAATTCCATTGATGGCGAGGATTCTTGCAGTTGCTGATTCCCTCAGTGCAATGATATCGGAAAGACCCTATCGAAAAAAAATGGAAATAAAAGATGCTGTGGAAGAATTGAAAAGAAATGTAGGGCGCCAGTTTGATGAGAAAGTTGTCAATGCTTTAATAGATGTTATTGAATCTTCAAGAGAAAAATAAAGAATAACTCAACATACAAGGGGTATTTCATGGTAAGGATTGCGAGGTTTTTTTCAAACGATCTCGGTATCGATCTCGGAACAGCCAATACTGCTGTTTATCTGAGAGGAAAAGGTGTTGTTTTGATGGAACCTTCCATAGTGGCTATAAATCGGGATAGAAAGGAAGTTCTTGCCGTTGGTGCGGAAGCAAAAAAGATGCTGGGAAAAACACCGGCAAACATTATAGCGATGAAGCCGATGAAAGATGGAGTAATTGCTGATTTTGATGCATGTGAAGCAATGTTGAGACACTTCATAAATAAAGTAAAATCTCCAAGACACCGGTTTGTTATGCCACCAAGAATGGTTATTGCTGTTCCTTCCGGCATAACAAGCGTTGAAAGAAGAGCAGTTCGTGAAACAGCTCTTAAGGCAGGAGCGAGGGTGGTTAAACTTGTTGAGGAACCAATGGCTTCTGCTATTGGAGTCGGGCTTCCAGTTGAAGAACCTTGTGGTAGTTTTATTCTTGACATTGGTGGTGGTACAACAGAAATGGCTGTAATTTCTCTGGGTGGACTTGTATTAACAAAAAGTTTAAGGGTTGCCGGAAATGAAATGGATGAGGCAATTTCAAATTATCTGAAAAAGAAATATAACCTTCTTGTTGGGGAAAGGACTGCGGAAGATATTAAAATTGCTGTCGGGTCTGCCTATCCACTTGAAGAAGAACTGACTATGGAGGTGCACGGAAGAGACCTGGTGGAGGGTTTACCAAAAATGATACGAATCCGTTCAGAAGAAATAAGAGAAGCTCTTAAGGATACACTGATGGCTATTGTGGGTGCGGTTAGGGACATACTTGAGGAAACGCCGCCAGAACTTTCAAGCGATCTGGTTGAAAGGGGATTGGTTATTGCAGGCGGCGGCGCGCTTTTGAGAAATATTGACAGACTCATATCTCAGGAAACAAAACTTCCTGTCATTGTGGCAGAAAATCCTTTGCTTGCTGTTGTAACAGGTGCTGGTAAGATGCTTGAAGAAGACCGTTATTTCAGGATGTTTCCTTCCGAATAGGCGGTTAAATGCTGTGGAGATTCCGTCGGGAAATTATTCTTATAATTTTTATCCTTATAAGTATCTGGGCTATAAGACATAATCACATTCTAAGGTTACGTTTTCCAAAGAGTGAACCTTTTATGAAGGAATTTTCTCCTGATGTGAAAAGTGTTATTGAAGAAAACGAAAAGTTGAGAAAACTTCTCAATTTAAAACAGAGTGGAAGGTTTTCAAGGATAATTTGCGCCAGTACCATAACCATTTCACCATGGGTTTTTCCTTCTGTTATCACAATAGACAAAGGTACGCGTGACGGAATCAGAGAAAATATGGCAATAGTCAGCTATAAGGGATCACTTATTGGAAGGATCACTTCTGTAAAGGAAAATACATCCACAGGCATAACGCTTTATCACCCGGATAGTAAGATAAGTGTTATGGTTGCAGAGACAGGAGAGCTTGCCGTTATGGAGGGATTTTCCATGTCTGTTTTAAGTCCACATCTCAGGATAAAATTCCTTCCCACAGAGTGTATGGCTTCTGCCGGTGATACTGTTGAAACAAGCGGTCTGACGAAATTGTATCCTTCTCGAATAAGAATAGGAAAAATCATTAAGATTGATTCATCAAGGACAGAACCGGTAACGCACGGGATTGTGGAACCCTTTTTCACAAATGAAAATCTCAGAGCAGTCGCAGTCGTTGAGTAAGAAAGAAATCTGGTTTCTTTTGATTATTCCTGGATTATGCCAGTTCATGTTTCCAGCAATATGGATCGATTTTTTTCTTTTAGCTCTGTTTTATGCTTCTTTTAGAATTCAGACTTTTTCGATTTTTTTTATGGTGATATTGTGGAGTATAATATACTGGTACATAACCTTTGATAATCCGGGAAGGGAAGTATTGGCTCTCGGGACAGTTTGGTATATGCTCTCATCCTTCAGATTTGATACTGATATAGCAAGACTGATATCAGCCTGTGCCGGAAGCTGTATCTATGTGATTATGAAATTTTGTGTATTTTCTGCAGGATGTACATGGGATATTCCTGTTACATTGATTCTTGCCATTTATTTTGTGATAATACATACATTGATCTGCTTTATTATGATAATAATCAGGCATAACCTTTTTAGAGAAAAACTGTCTGCAATATAAACAATGGAACAGAGGCTTAAAGAATTTTTGCTGATTATAAGAATTTTGCTCGGGATATTAATCATTCAATCCATAAATCTTCAGGTTATCCATTTTGCTTATTACAGGCGGCTTTCAGAACAAAACTGTATCAGAACGATTGACCTTGGTATTCCGCGTGGAAAGATACTTGATAGAAATGGCAGGATTCTTGCTGAGGATAAAACATGTTTCAATCTGGTTTTTGTGCCGTATGATATGAAGAATCCCGAAGAGGCTGCTTCAATACTTTCCCGAATTTTGAATATTGATCATGATGAGCTTCTGACACAGCTGAGGAAAAAATCATCCAATCCTTTTAAAAGAAGAATCCTGAAAAGAGGGATATCTCAGGCTGAAATAGCCGCAGTATCAGAATATGCATTCAGGTTATCCGGGATATTTGTACAGGCAGGACTTGACAGACAGTACACACTTAGAGAAGGTACATCTCATCTGCTGGGTTATACAGGTGAGGTTAATCAGGAAGAACTTGAATTAACGAAGGATGAAGGGGTGAAAGCGGGACACTACATAGGTAAATATGGCCTGGAAAAACAGTATGATGATCTGCTGCGGGGAAAATCAGGTGGATATCAGATTGAAGTGGACGCGCGCGGTCATCAGAGAGAAATTATAAGAGAAATATCCATGATTCCAGGTAATAATCTGATTCTTACCGTTGATCAGAGTATTCAGGAGGCATGTATCAATGAACTTGGAGACAGAGCAGGTGGTATTATTGTTATGGATCCGAGAAATGGAGAAGTTCTTGCGCTTGTGAGCCAGCCATCTTTTGATCCACTGAATGTGGCAAAGTACATAGGGCCTCCTTACAGTCACAGAAAACCCTTTCTAAATCGAGTTATTGCCGGTCAGTACGCACCGGGTTCTATATTCAAAATTATAACAGAAATTGCAGCCCTTGAAACAGGAGAAATCGGTGAACATGACAGGATTGAATGCACCGGCAGTATGGAGGTCGGAGACAGGATTTTTCACTGCTGGAAGGAGGAAGGGCATGGATGGGTTGATATAAATCAAGCCCTTCCATTTTCATGTAATATATTTTTTGGAACCATTGGTTCAAAGATTGGAGTTAACAAAATTCTGGAATACGGAAAACTTTTCGATTTTGGAAAGCCATCCGGAGTTGATCTTCCTGGAGAAAAAAGTGGAAATCTCCCATCATTTGAGGAATCCGGTGGAGCAATAAATATCGCGATAGGTCAGGGAGCAATAACAACCACTCCAATCCAGCTGTGTGCTATGATATCTGCGGTTGCAAATGGTGGAAATCTCTGGAAGCCATTCATTGTTAAAAAAATTATTGCTCCTGATGGTAAGGTGATCAGGGAGTTTCAACCTGTTCTCAGAAAAACCATATTCATTTCGGATGAAACACTTACAATATTGAGAAGAGGATTAAGAAATGTTGTAAGATTTGGTACAGGCGCTGGTGCAAACGTTGCGGGAATTGAAATAGCCGGTAAAACAGGTACCGCACAGATTGCGCAAAAAGATCTGGGACTGCTAACAAGAGGAGCTTTTGTCTGTTATGCTCCGGCTGACAGTCCAAATCTGGCGATGGTTGTCTTTCTTGATGAGGCAAGTTCTTCACAGGCTGCAAGAATAGCTGGAGCAATCATTAAGAAAATTTATACATCCGATGAAATAAGAAGTGAAACTGTAATTTCCGAAACAGGGATAGAATCTTTGCCGTCGGGAAGTCAGGGATTTGAATAAAATGGAAAACAGAGATAATCCTGGTAAAATTCTGCTGGTTGTAACTTCAATTCTCACAGCACTTGGGATATTATTGCTTTACAGCGCCTCAAGAAGTGTGTCAGCTGTTACATCAGGTTTGCCTGTTTATGTAAAACAGATAGTGTGGCTCTTTCTTGGAGTCTTAATATTTCTCTGGTTGAAGGGTTTTGATTACAGGCACTGGAATAAATTAACCCATGTGTTGTATTTTATCATTCTTATTTTACTGCTGGTTGTTCTTGCCATGGGTACCGGCAGAGCAGGTAGATGGATCAGAATAGGCTGGTTTAATTTTCAGCCTTCAGAATTTGCAAAGTTTATTCTGATCATTGTACTGGCGAAGTATTTTTCTGTAAGAGATGTTCAGAGATTTTCAACTCTTCTTGGAGGTGTTTTACTCGCCGGTATACCATTTATTTTGATTCTTATACAGCCGAACCTTGGGACAGCTTTTTTATTCATTGTTATCTTTTTTGTCATGGCTTATCTTGCTGGTGCAAAAAAGAAACATCTTTTAATCCTTGTAATTATCGGGATTCTTATAAGCCCATTTCTCTGGATGGGACTTAAGGATTATCAGAAACAGAGAGTTGCCATTTTTTTAAATCCCTGGAAGGATCCTCTTGGTAAAGGATACAATATTCTTCAATCGAAGATTACAATCGGCTCAGGTGGTATTATTGGAAAAGGATTTCTGAAGGGAACTCAAACGAAACTGGCTTTTTTACCTGAGTTCCATACAGATTTCATATTCTGTCTTCTGGCTGAGGAGTTCGGGCTTATCGGGGTTTTTGTACTGTTGTTCCTTTATTATGTTTTTCTTACGCAGGCTCTGAAAATTACGCTGACGACTCAGGATTCTTTTGGCAGATTGGTTGGTTCAGGAATTATTGTTATGTTCCTCACACAGATTTTTATAAATATTGGGATGGCTTCAGGAATTTTACCTGTTGCGGGTATACCGCTTCCATTTCTGAGTTACGGGGGGTCTGCTCTCATCGTCAGTTTTATATGTGTGGCAACAATGTACAACCTCTGGAGAAACACCACACTTTTTTAAAGTGATAGAGGAAAATGTTCAATATTGAAGGCATTCTTCAAACAATTCAAAAACCGATTACCTACCTGAATAATGAGATTAATTCAATCCATCCTGATACTGAAAATGCAGAGGTGAAAATAGCCATTGGGTATCCGGATATATATGAGGTTGGAATGTCCAACCTTGGCATAAGAATTTTATACCATATACTCAACAGTATTGATAAAGTGGCATGTGAGAGATTTTTTGCTCCAGGAATTGATTTTGAAAATGTTTTGCGAAAGAACAGCATTCCGCTGTTTACCATTGAATCAAGAAAACCTCTTAAAGATTTTGATTTTGTTGGTTTCAGCATTTCTTCTGAACTTAATTACACAAATGTGTTGAATCTTCTTTCTCTTTCAGGTATCCCTATCCGTTCAGCCGATAGAAAGGAAAAAGACCCTATTATTATTGCAGGAGGAAATTGTTCATTTCATCCTGAATCTCTATCTGATTTTATTGATGTCTGGATTATTGGAGAAGCAGAAGAAGCGATGGTGGAACTGGTGGAAATTTACAGGAGTGTAAAAGGACTCAGAAGGAACAACATTTTGAAGGCACTTGCAGAAGTAAAAGGTGCTTACGTATCGAGTTTTTATTCAATTGAAAACAATGAAAACCTCAGACCACAGCTTGCTACAATTCCTTCTCTTATTGAAAAACGTGTGGTAAATGATTTTGAGAATGCTCCGTTTCCAGCAAAATGGATTGTTCCTCTCTGTGAAATTATACACGATAGAATATCTGTTGAAATCATGCGCGGTTGCCCTAATAGCTGCCTTTTCTGTCAGGGTGGTTTCTGCTGGAAACCCGTGAGAAAAAGAAACGCAGATAAGGTTATTGAAATCGCCATCGAATCTTACAGAAATACAGGCTACGAGGAAATCTCACTGCTTTCTTTTTCTTCCGGTGACCATCCTGAAATAGAAAAAATAGTAAAAACTCTTACAAATCAGCTGAAAGATGCCGGAGTTGCAATTTCCTTTCCTTCTTTGAGAATAGACAGTTTTTCATTTCAACTTGCAAAAAGTATAAGTCAGGTAAAAAGAAGCGGGCTCACCTTTGCTCCTGAAACAGGAGAGACATTGAGAAAATTTATCGGCAAACCCATTTCAGACGAAAAACTTATAAATCTTGCTGAAGATGCAAAAGATGCAGGATGGAAACAACTGAAGTTTTATTTTATCCTCGGACTTCCTGGAGAATCTGATGAAACAGTTTCAGAAATTGAACAGCTTATAAAAAATCTTTCAAAATTTATTTCCTTAAAATGTTCATTTAATGTTTTTATTCCAAAACCTCACACTCCTTTTCAATGGGAGAAATTTCCTGATTGTGAAAGATATTCAGAGACAAAAAGACGACTGTTGAAAAATCTTTCAGGCAACAGATTTGTTAAATTGAAGTTCCATCCTTATGAGATGAGTGCTATTGAATGTCTTCTTTCAAAGGGAAACAGGAAACTCGGAAAGGTAATTGAAAGCGTGTGGAAATCAGGCGGAAAGATGGAAAACTGGTCAGAATGTTTCAGTTTTGAAAGATGGCAAAGCGCTATGGAGAAAAATCTGCTGGATTTTAAGGATTATCTTGGGGATAATCCAGATATTTGCAACAGATGGAAACATATAAGAGTTTCTTTGCCATTTGACAAACTTCTTATGATCGGAAAAAATTACTATAAAAGCATAAAACCTCTTTAAAAGGGAGATGCCATGCGTATAATCCCTATCCTATTGTTTTGTGTTTTTACAAAAGTAATTTTTGCCCTGCATATAACAGCAGATTCTTTTCCAAAAGATTTAAAAGATAATCCTGAGGAAGTTATAGCAAGTTTCATTCAGGCAGATGTGGTTATTGATGGCATTTTGAATGATCGAGCGTGGGATTCAGCTTCAAAAATGAGCGGCTTCTGGATCGCAGGGAAAAATGAACCTGCAAAGAATCAAACGATTTCCCGGGTTTTTTATGACAGCGATAATATCTATTTTGCTTTTGCATGTTTGGATCCAAAAGTGGGTACAGAAAAAATACCAAGGGACAGTCCAATGGCATGGCAGACTGATTGTGTGGAGATTTTTATTTCTCTGACAGGCGGGAAAGAGGACTGGTATCATTTTATTCTGACCAGTGCAGGCAGTCAGTGGGATGGCTGTTCGCACCCAGAGTATAAGAAAACGAGTCGCTTCGGCGAATCATGGGATGGTCAATGGACAGGTGCTGTTGCGAAAACGGATTTTGGCTGGACAGCAGAAATAAAAATACCATTTTCAAATCTGTTTGATACCTCGAAATATCGAATAGGGCCAGGCTGGGTATGGAGATTGAAAATTACCAGGGAAGATTATAACCCTGGGCTTTCTGAACCTGAGTTTTCAAGCTATACAAAGATAGGTTCATCATTTCAGGATGTTCTGTCAGGTCTTGACCTTGTTTTTACAACAAGAAACTTTATTTCAAACCCTGATGGAAAAATTCTTGATAAGGATGGAAATGTGAAAGGTTGGAAGTTTTATGTTTCACCCGGTGGAAAAGCAGAAATGAAACCAGATGATACAGGTGGAGTCAGGTTCAGTTTTGAGAATGCCGATAACGCAACCATTTTCTTCCCTGTTTCATATATTCCATTTCCCGGTAATAAAACCCTGATTTTTACGGTCGAAATGAAAATGGAGGCAAAAGCCGATTCAAAGGCTTTTGCTGTTATCAGATACAAAAACCCTGAAGGCAAATTTATTCGGGGAGAAGGGACTGAAGGCAGGGTTAAGATTGTGCCGGATAACCAGTATCGGACCTATCGAATTGGTTTTCCTGTCCCTGAAGGTTTTGCCGCCATACACGTTGACATAAATGGGGCTTTTTATAAGGGACCGGTAAAAATTTACATAAAGATGGTTAAACTGGAACTCGGAAGTATCGCTATTGCAGGGGTTAATGATTGGTGTATTACAGGTAATGCGATGGGACCTTTAAGTGTTAGAAATATTAAGGTGGATGGTTGTTATACTTATTTTGACGCAGGGACTGATACTTATTTTTTCCCGAGAGATAAAAGAAAACTTTCAGAAGAAAATCACAGAAATTGCTGGATTCCATTCTCTGAGGGAAAACTCACAGATGGTAATTTAGCCACGGGTGTTGGCTGGCCAAATCTATGGACAGGGTCAAACGGCATAGATGTGGTTTTTGACCTCGGGAAGCTGTATAACATCACAAGGGTTGAAATTTTGAGCGGATACGACAGTATTGTTGGAGGCCAATTATATCTCAAAAAGACAGAAGATTCTGTTTATACACTTGTTGATAGTATGTTTGACAGGGTTGATGCAAAAAAAGATAGCCCAAAAAACAAAACAAATCATCTGGTTTTGAAAGCAAATGGCTCAACAGCAAGGTTTATCAGGATCAATTTTCTGTGCAACAGTTATAATGGTCCCGCAGAGATTCAGGTATGGGGCAATAATCCTGACAACGACAATATTGTACCAATTTTGCCAAGACTTCAACAAAAAGGAAGGATAGTTATTCAAAAACCTGCAGAGATTCCCCTTGAAAAAGGGATGGATGTTCCTTTTCTTCCTGCGCCTCAGGAATTCAAACGCGGCAAGTCTGAATTTGTCTTTGATCCACTGTTCAGAATAGTATTATCCTCTGATAGTACTGAAAGAACAAATATAACCGCAGAATTATTGAAAGAAGAACTGTCAATGTTAACAGGTTATGAAATACAGATCGATCGGCTAAAAGATCCTGTTGATAAAGAAACAAAATCAATTTTTCTTGGACTTAATTCGGATAAGAAATTTGTCAGCAGTGTGAAAAAAATATTTTTGGATTTGCCGCAGGTTAATAATCCCGAGGGTTATTTTCTGATATCGGAAAACAGCAGAATTGCGATAATTGGTGCAGATGAACCCGGTTTATTCTATGGTTGCATGAGCCTGCTGGAACTTTTAAGAATAAAAAATTGGAAATGGATTTTTCCGGAGATTTCAATCAGAGACTGGCCGGTATGTCCTTACAGAATGATGCAGGTCAGGCCAAAGCCTGATAAAAATTTTTTAAGAGCACTGGCAAGATATAAAATCAATTATGTGGAGTTTAATCACAGGTACAATAATCTTGTGGTTGAACTGAAGGATGTGGCGGAAAAATATTTTATTAAAACAATACTTGGCGCTGATCCAAGAATGGTACTTGGAAAATACCTGGCTTCAAATCCGGATTTGATTGAAAAATTTCCAGAGGAAAAACTGGAAGATCTTGGTTCTGGCAGGAGAAATATCTGTCCTTCAAACCCAAAAACCTGGGAACTTTATTTCGGAGAACTCGATAAATGGATTGACCATTTTACAGGGTTTCTGGATATCAGCTTTGATGAGATGTATCAAACCCCAAATGGTTCAAGATGGAATGTCTGTCAGTTGTGTCGTTCCAAAAATAAACACAGTTATGAAATTCTGGCTGAAACAATCAGAATTATACATGAGTATGTCAGAAAACATGGAAAGCATCTTATGATGTTTGATACATGCTTTATGGGAAGATCCATAAGCAATCCTGAGGATACTGATCCTGACTGGCGAAAAGCGCTTGACATTATTCCAAAAGATACTGTTATGGCTGTCTGGCATCCTGATGAAGTTAATGAACTGTTTCTAAGTAAAGGGTTTACCCAGGTATATTTACCACTTACAGGAAAAAACTGGAAAAAACTCAAATTTCCTGGCAGATATTATAGTGGAGTACTATACTATATGATGGATAGCCTATTTAAAGTGCCCTTTGTTCTTCAGGAATCCCAGGCATGCTGGTCTCCAGATGTTGCATTGCCCGGTGCGGGTGATCCGATTGATGTGAACATCTGTGATTTTTCGCCTCACTGGGAGGAGATCATAGGAAATTTTATCTATCCATCTAAACTTGCTGCAGAGAACGATTATTTCTATGTTGATATTTCTTCTGTTGCCAACAATTCTTTTACGGATGAAAAGCCTTTTGATGGAAAGGGATGGATGGATATGGGGCAAAATTTTGATTTAAGAGCAATGGCCCCCGGTAAAAGAATACTCAGTGGCGTTCCTTTTCAGATTATTGATGAAAAGAAAAATAATGGTAGATCCTGTATAAGTATACACAACAGGGGATACATAGACAGGGTTTATCCACCATTGGTGGAAATACCTGTTTCAGACAAAAAGGTAGCATCATTTATTTTTCTCCATGTTCTTGACAATAAACCAGGACATAATTATCTCAGGAAGAACGAACTGGCAGGGTATTATTTTATTGTGTACCAGGATGGATTTTATCTTCCTGTTGAGTTAAAGTATGGTTTGAACATTGCAAACTGGGATGGACTGCCAGGCTGGAGTTATTATGAGCCACATGAGAAATCCATGAAGAAAGCTATCCTGTGCTGGAGGGGAAAAACTCAGGCAGGTGTTGAGGCGAATATTTATTACACGGAATGGATCAATCCAAGACCCCAGATACCTGTGACAAAGATTATTTTTGCCACCACATGGAAAAAAACATGCATGAATCCAACCCTTATAGCAATCACCGGAATCCACTACAGAGAAGAATTTAAAAATGTGCTGAAAAATATGTTTACGGATACAGCATTAAAACCCACGGCTGTTCTTTCTCAATCTGTTCCACAGGGCATTCCGGTCGAACTGAAAGGTGGTATACTGCACAATGATCTTACCTATGAAACAGAGGAAAAAATTCTGATCACAGGAAGTTCAGTTAATAATCGCCCTTATGAGAAAGTTCCTCGTGGCGGTGAAGACTTCAAAAGCGATATAAGTTGCGCTATTTCTGATTCAAATGATTTTTTCAGACCAGCTGGAAAAGGAGAAGTCACTTTTGTATTTCCGAAAGCGGAAATTTTGAGTGGTGTTCTGGTTTCAGGCAGTTACAGGGATGAAAGGAAAAGCGAAGACTTTCAACCGCAGAGTCTTGGCCTGGTTTGTTACATATCAGCAGACGGTAGCAATTTTGAGAAACTAAGCGAAATTCTTAATTATACACCTGAGGAAGAAGGACCAAAATGGTTTGTTTTTCCAGATAAGCCGGTTAAGGCATTTAAGATAGAGGTAAGACCACTTACTCCTTATTCTGTGGCGGGATTGAATCTGGTTCAACCCTATCGCAAATAAACAGCAAACATGAAAGATATAATTACACTTCCTGAATTTCAGGGATAAGCTGTTTCCAGACATTGTATTTTGATCCACTTCTGAGTGTTCTCAATGGATAACATCCTGTTGCGTCCCACAATCTTATTCGTGCTTTTGCAAAAAGATCACCCATATAAGAATAATCCGGATATGCTGGATTTTTTTCAGTTAGGTCTTCGGGCACAGCAAGGATTGTTTCAGATTGTTTTCTGTTTTTGCATGGATATACAATTGCAGAACCACCACCAGCATTCACTCTGACCCAGAAACAATCCAGAGATGTTCCGAGCGTACGCATTCCATTTATGATCTCAGGGATTTTTCCCTGCAATTTTCCTCCTGCTGAAGGATGAAGACATACTCTTGCTCCGCCCATCACACCAACCGCCCATACATCCTGATAATGACCATCATGACAGATCCCAACAGCCACTTCTGCACCGCAAACTCTTTGAAGGTTGTAGTTTCTTCCATGCCAGAACCCTTCTTCGCATGAGTGCACCTTTGCCATCATAGGACCCAGCGTGCCGTCAGGTCTGACAAATCTATGGCAGTTGATCCTTACACTGTCAAGGGTAGAGCCATCAACAAGTTTTCCTGGAATCCATTCAGGATATCCTATGAGTGTATAAGGAGCATTTTTAATTTTTGCCACCGCCTTTTGAAACCTGAGAAGTGCAAACTGAATATGTTTTCTATCGTTGAGTTCTTTCGAAATTCTTAATCCTGTCAGGCTTGTTTCAGGAGTTACAAGGAGCTGTACATTTTCTTCGGCTGCCTTTTTCATTCCTTCTATCAAACCGTTGACATTTTCTTCAGTGGTCGGTTTTATTGATTGCTGCCATATGCCAGTTTCCAGATACTCTGGTCTTGGTCTTTTTTTTCCTGAGATTTCAAACCCTGAAATTGCCACTTTGCCTTTTGTTTTCAAACCAAGCATAAAAAGACATTCAGGAAGAAAATCAATGTTTCTAACTTTTGCAATTTCTGTATTATTCACCAGAATGCTGATTCTGGATCCTTCATAAGGAAGTCCAGGAAGTTGGTCCTGTTCCCGAATCAACGTTATACTTTTGATCTTCGGCGCTTTTAAATTGGTTGAAAACCTTGGCTGATTCTTATGAAATTCATGAGTGAAAACATCAAGTTTTCTCTTTTCTAAATCGATCCTCAGGTTTATATATTCAAATCCTGCAAGAAAACCGCATGTGAAGATACCTGACTTTTTTGAAAATTCAGCAAAATTTATGTCAAATCTATCCCCATATATTGAGCAGGGTCTTAAATACACCGGTGCATCAGCATTATGAAAGTTTTCAATGATTAGGGCACCGGATTTCCCTTGAATAATAAAGTCTTTTTCAGAAATCGCTTCCCATGTTTCATCAAGTTCCTGACTGAAATCCCATCTTTTTACATATTCCGCCATGAAACAAATTATATCATGAACACAGAACGAGGAAACTTTTAAGTGCACGGTAAGCGTGATATAATACACAATATGAAAGAAATCACATGTATTCTTCCGGTTGCAGGAATCGGTAAGAGACTTCAGCCCCACACTTTTACAATGCCAAAAGTTTTGCTACCGGTTGCAGGAAAACCAATCCTTGGTTATTTGATAGAATACATCAGAAATCTTGGCATAAACAGGATTGTTTTTATAACAGGGCATCTTGGAAACAAAATTGTTGAGTTTGTACAGACAAAATATCGCGAGCTGGACTCAGTGTTTGTTAAACAGGAAGAATTTCTGGGTCTGGGTTATGCTATTTCACTCGCTGAAGAACATGTGAATGGTCCTGTTTTTATAAATCTCGGAGATACTCTAATTGAAGCAGATACAAGACATCTGATTAAAGATGGTATCAGCTGGATTGCTCTGAAGGAAGTTGATGATCCGCGAAGGTTTGGAGTTGCCATCACAGATGGCACCGGAATCATAACAAAAGTTATTGAGAAACCGCAGGATTTCCTTTCAAGACAGGCATTGTGTGGAGTGTATTTTTTAAATAACAGCAGACTGCTTTTTTCCTGTTTGAAAACATTAATAAACACCGGAAAAAGGACAAGAAATGAATTTCAACTTACAGATGCTATCGAAATGATGATTGAAAAAGGCGAAAAGATTCTCGGGATTCCCGCAAAGATCTGGTTTGATTGTGGAAAGGTTGAAACACTGCTCGAAACAAACAGGTATCTGCTTGAAAAAAACAGGCCGTCTGTTCCTTCTCTCCCAACCGTGGTTATCAATGAACCTGCATTTATAGATCCATCAGCTCAGTTAAGAAATTGTGTTATTGGTCCATTTGTTTCCATTGGCAAAAATGTCAGTATGTCAAATGTCATAGTTCAGAACAGTATTATTAATGATAATGCAAATGTTAAGAATATCGTTCTGACAGACTCAGTCATAGGATATTCCGCATTTCTAGCAGGAAACCTTCAAAAGATTAATCTTGGGGATGCCTCAAGAATCAGTTTGATGGGTGAGGAAGATACTTTCTTCTAACTTCTATTTTATGAACTCCTGGTGAACTGCTTTTAATGCCTTCTGTCCGTCTTCCTTTTTTATAATACACGAGATTTTTATTTCAGATGTACTTATCATTTCAATGTTAACACCGGCATTTGCAAGCGCCCTGAACATTCTTGCGGCAACTCCTGGATGATTCATCATACCGAGACCAATGACAGTAATTTTTGCAATATTACTATCAGAGGTAATATCTTTGCATGTCAGTTCATTTCCGAGTTTTTTTGCAATTTCAAATGCTTTTTCAAGGTCATTAATATTGACAGTGAAAGAAAGATCAGTATGTCCGCTGGTGCTTACATTCTGTACGATAACATCGACATTAATATTTGCAGCTCCGAGATCACCAAAAATTTTTGCAGCAATACCGGGTTTATCAGGAACATTAAAAAATGTAATTTTTGCCTGCTTTTCATCAAGCGTTACAGATGAAACAACCGCGCCTTCCTTGAAATCAACTTCTGTAACCATTGTTCCTCCGTTTTCAATAAATGTTGATTTTACTGAAAAAGGTATATGATACTTCTGAGCAAACTCAACAGCGCGAGACTGCATAACTTTGGCTCCAGCAGACGCCATCTCAAGCATTTCTCTGTATGAAATAACAGGAATGATTTTTGCTTCTGGTATCAGATTTGGATCAGCGGTAAAGACTCCTGGAACATCTGTATAAATTTCGCACATATCTGCTTTTATTGCTCCCGCGATAGCTATTGCTGTGAGGTCTGATCCTCCTCTTCCAAGTGTTGTGATATTTTCCTCAGGACTTATTCCCTGAAATCCTGCAACAACCACGATCTTTCCCTTTTTCAGTTCATCCAATATTCTGCGCGTATCAACCGTGCGAATTCTTGCTTTAGTATGTGCATTATCTGTTCTGATTCCTGCAAGAAATCCAGGAAGTCCTTCAGCCTTGCAGCCAAGATTTTCAATTGCCATGCACAGAAGTGCAACAGATACCAGTTCGCCGGTTGAAAGAAGCAAATCCATTGCTCTTGTGGATGGAGCAGTATGAATCTGTTTTGCAAGATTAATGAGGTTATCTGTGGTTTTTCCCATCGCAGACACCACAACAACAACCCTGTTGCCGTTTTTATGGGTGTTAACCACTTTCTCAGCAACCCTTTTTATTTTTTCAATATCAGCTACTGAACTTCCACCATATTTTTGTACAATGATAGCCATATTTTCAATTGATTTTACGAAAAATTTTTAAACTATTTTACCATAATTTATTTTATTCAGGTAGAATTTATAATTTTTTAAAATCATAAATTGGTGGTGAATAGTTCTGCACAATCTTATTTAAGGAAACCAAATTTAAGAATTTCACGATGTCCGTTGAGGTATTCAAGTGCGGTTTGCTGTTTTTTACCTTCTTCCTGAAGTTTTTCAATATTTAAAATTCCTATGCTGCAGGCGACAAGTATCTTTTTGTTAAGGTCAACAAAAGTTCCTGGTTTTGAGCAAATTAATTGTTCGTCTTCAACCTTTGCTTTTTTTATCTTCAGCATTTTTTCGGTTTTTTCCGTAGCAAGGAAAGTAAAAGCTCCGGGCCAATCAGCAAGACCTCTGATCTTGTTGTGGATTGAAATTGCCGAATCACTCCAGTTTATTCTTCCGTCGCTCTTGTTCAGTTTTCGCGCGTAAGAAGATAGCCCTTTTTGTTTTTCCCCTCTGAAACCAGAGGCTATTTTATGTATTGCCTCCTGTAGAACTCCAAATGATATCAGGGATAACTTTTCTCTCAGTGAAAAAATATCATCTTCTTTATCAATTGGGATCGATTTCTGACTTAAGATTTTCCCTGTGTCAATGTTTTCATCCATCATAATTACTGTGATTCCTGTTTCTTTTTCCCCACTTAAAAGTGCCCATTCCATCGGAGCTGAACCTCTGAATTTTGGAAGAAGAGAGGGGTGAACATTCAAAGGACCAAGTTTTGGAATTTCAAGATATTCTTTTGGTATGATTTTACCATAAGAAATAACAACGAAAAGATCCGGGCTGAGTTCTTTCAGTATCCGGTAAAACTCATAATTCCCTGATAATGTTTCAGGTTGAAGAACCATAATATTGTTTTTCTGTGCCCACAATTTTACCGGTCCCGGAAGAATCCTGAGATGTCTTCCTCTGGGTTTGTCAGGAGCAGTGACAACAGCCAGAAGATTATATGATTTTTTTATTTCTTCAAGGCACTGAATACCAAAATTGGAGCTGCCCCAGAAAATGATTCTCATTGTTAAAAATTATTTTTGAAATATCAGTGCGGCACCTGAAATAATTCCAGCATCATTGCCAAGTCCGGCAGGAACCACCTCGACGGTTTTTGAAAGAACTTTCATGGCTCTCTCATTTATTGTTTTTCTTACTATTGAGAAAAGAATTTCGCCGGCCTGGGCAATTCCTCCGGCAAGAATAATTCTATCGGGATTCAACAGATTCACAATACCAGCGAGAAATGCACCAAGAGCTGTTGCCATTTCAATCCATACCTGTTCTGCAAGTTTATCACCTTTTTGATATGCTTCAGAAATTAACTTTGGTGTGATATCTGAAAAATCCTTCACCATTTCTGACAGAATTGATTTATTACCCTTTTTAATTTTTCTTATGGCGCTTCTAACAATATAATCTCTTCCCACATAGGCTTCAATACATCCCTGAGAGCCGCAGCCACATCTTCTTCCTCTGTAGTTGACAGGCATATGTCCAAGTTCTGCTGCAGAATATATAGAACCTCTCAAAAGTTTGCCATTGATAACGACTCCACCACCGAGTCCTGTGCCAAGTGTGAGGCATACTATTGTTTTTGTACCTTTCCCAGCGCCAAAAAGATACTCGCCCCATGCGATGCTGTTTGCGTCATTTTCCACAACAACCTTTTTATTGAACCTTTTTTCAAATATTTCCATCAGATTAAAATTGTGCCAGTCAGGCAGATTGGGAGATTCAAAAACCCTGCCATCATTATCAACAACCCCGGGAGTACCAATACCTATGCCTTCAATATCATCAGTTAAGACATCACTGATAGCAAGGTTTATCTGTTCAATAACAGCATCACGGCTGCCTTTTTCAGCATTTGTCGGCAACACGCCCTTTTTGATTATTCTGCCGGTCTGATCAACAAGGCCATATTTTATGTATGTGCCTCCGAGGTCCAGCCCTATTGCACATTTCATTTCTTTTTACCTTTCAGAAAACCAAACATTGATTTTTTTTCTGCTTTCCCTTCTTCCCCTTTTGCGGGTTGCTCTGTTGGTTTTTCTTTTCTGCCAAAAAGCCCGCGCTTTATGGGTTTTTGTTCAGGTGGTTTCTCTGCAGAAAGCTCTTTCTTTTCTTCTTTTTTCTTTAAGCCGAATCCAAACCTTTTCTTTTTCTGTTCGATGGGTTTTTCCTTTTTCTCTTCAACGGCCGGTGGTGTTTCAGGCGCTGGTTCAGGGTGTTCATATACACCATATTTTTTCACCAGTTCCATCACATAACAATAATCCTTAAAACTTACTATATTGGGAATAGAATGGTCGGAGTGGTAGATATAGCCTCCATTTTTCATCGCAACAGCAAATTTGGTTTTAATTTCATTTTCTATTTTGCTTTTATCAGGATCACTCATTAACCTGGTGTCTATACCTCCCATGAAAGATAATTTTTCGCCGTATTTTTCTTTCAACTCAATCAGATCCATACCCGCTTTAACCTCAAGAGGTTGAAGACAATCCAATCCAGCGTCAATAAGTATTGGAATAAGTTCTTTCACATTACCGCAGGAATGCAGAAAAACTTTCAGACCTTTTGAATGACAGTATCCATATGCCATTTTGTCCGCCTGATAATGTGTTTTAAGATAGGCATCAGGAGAAAAAAGCAGTCCGTTTCTATAACCCATGTCATTGTAGAAGAATGCGCCATCAAAAGTGAAACCGTTTTTCATCATGAATTCCATCATTATCAGGTTCAATTCGGCAAGCGTCATAATCATTTCTTTTACCCATTCAGGATCTTCTATCATTGTTATGAGAAGCTGTTCTGTTTTTATATAAGATTGCAAAATATCATACCCGAAACCACCACTGTAGCAGATGAACTTTCCTTCTTCCTTTACTCTGTGATAATCTGCAAGCGCACTTACCCAGTCAACTCGTGTGAAATCAGGAGTTAATCTTTTTTTTATTTCCTTCCAGTCTTCTTTTGTTTTGATGGGCCAGTCAATAACTTCCGGTGTTGTGGTATAATCACGATAGTTTCTTCTCACTCCACCCTGAGGGGTTGTTTGCACAATGAATTTTTCGTTCTTTTCAATAGTTTTCACCGGGAATCTGGGTGTGCAATCAGCTCCAAAAAAAGCGAAATCCCAGCCAAAGTACTCGCTGAGATCAGTATCTTCCGGAAGGCCTTCAGATTTCCATCTTTTGATTGTTGCGCTCCAGGGAGAATCCTGAGCCGGGATTCTGTCAGGCTCTTTATGATTTAATGCAAGTAAAACCCTTTCTTTGCCTGTCATGTTTCCTCCTGATTTGACACGATTTATTATACCATTTTACTTGTATTTAATTTCTAAGTCAATCAGATGTTTGCCAGCATTTATTTTCTAAATTAAAATCATAATAAAAAACAATCATACTTGTGGATGGGTTTATGGATATAGTTCTACTGGCAGGTAATACAAATACGAGAATTATTCAGTTGACCAAACACTCATTTAAGGAAATTGTCACTTTCAGGACAAACGATTTAGAAAAAATGATAGGACAATATGCTTGCCCGAGAAAAACAAAAGCATATTTTGCCTCAGTTGTTCCAGAAGCCAGCAGGATTATAAGAAGATTTTTTGAAGACAGCAGTGAAATCACATGGAGGGATTTTCCGCACAGAATTAAAGTAAAAAGACCCGATAAAGTTGGAATAGACAGATTGTTAAATGCTGCTGGTGCCTGGAGTCTTGCTAAATCATCATGTGTTATTATTGATGCAGGCTCTGCGATCACTATAGATTTTGTTAATCGACACGGCGATTTTGAAGGAGGAGTTATTTTCCCCGGTGAGCATCTTATGATTCAGTCATTAAGGAACCTTGCACTTTTGAAAAAAGTAAAGGTTTCAAAATGTGTTTCAATAATTGGAAAAGATACCTCAGAAGCAATAGGTTCAGGAATTACTTTCGGTATTTCCTTTCTTGTCACTGGTTATATAAAAGTTGCAAGAGAAAAAAACCCGCAAATAAATGTTTTTTTCACAGGAGGTTATGGAAGGGTGCTCTGGCACAGGGTAAAAGAAGGTTGTTATAACAAAAATCTCGGAATAACAGGTTTAAGGTCAATATTATATGGAATTTAGTGACACCGGTAAGCAGGGAATTTTTTTCTTTGAGGAAATTACAAGCACAATGGATGTTGCAAGAAATCTCTGTCGGAAAGAACCAGAACCTGTTGTTGTCGCAAAAAAACAAACAGAGGGCAGGGGAAGGCATGGTAGAAAATGGATCTCGGATGAAGGAGGACTATGGGTTTCTGTTGTTTGGGCAAATATTGATCAAAAGCTTTTGAAATATATCTTTCTTGTTGTTGCTGTAGCCATTATCAAAACACTTGAAGAATTTGATATTTCAGCGCGAATAAAGATTCCAAATGATATTTATATCAAAAATCGTAAGATTGCAGGGATTTTAATTGAAAACCTCGAAAAATGTGTTATAATAGGAATTGGCGTAAATGTTAACAATAAAATCAAAGAAAAAATGGACGAAGCTGTAAGCTGTAGTGATATACTTGGTTACCCCCTGAATCTTAACAGTATCCTTTATATTCTTCTGAAGAATCTCTGTTCTGCAAGAGAACAATTTACAAAGGATGCTGAAAAGTTTCTGGATAACGCCAGAGGACTTTTGATAGAATGAGTTCTATTATTCTTGTAATTCAGCTGCTTTTTCTTTTTATACTTATTGCACTGGCAGCTTTTTTTTCTGCGTCTGAGACTGCTTTTGTGTCGCTTGGAACATATCATCTGAAAAAACTCGGAGAAGATGATCCGAGAAAAAAGATGCTTGAGTTCTGGTTCAAATATCCCAACAGAATTCTTACCAGTACACTTGTTGGAAATACTATTGTTGAATCCCTTGCTTCTATTCTTGCCGCTTCAATTGCATATAAAAGTTCAGGCAGAATAAGTCTTGGATTAATAGCTTTTTTTGTTATGTTTTTGATTCTTATCTTTGGGGAAATAATTCCCAAAAATCTCGGTAAAAAATATTCAGAAAAATTTGTATTACATGCTATTATTCCAATGAAGATTTTTACGCTTGCCCTCGAACCGATAAACAGATTCCTGCTTGGTTTTGCTGAAGTTTTCTTGAGTTTTTTCAGGGTCAATATTGATTCAATACTGCCGGTTCTCACAGAGGACGATATAAAAGCTATGATTTCTGCCGGTGAAGAAGAAGGTTTGATTGAGGAAGAAGAAAGGCAGATGATTCATAGCATTTTTGAGCTCGGTGACAAGATGGTTTCAGAAGTTATGATCCCGAGGGTTAATATCGTTGCGGTTGATGTTGATTCAAAAATTAAGGAAATTCTGGCTCTTGTGGCAAAGGAAGGTTATTCAAGATATCCTGTGTACAGAGGAAATTTTGATACCATAGAAGGCGTTGTTTATCTGAAAGATATTATTGCCAGGGGATATGATCGCGATGATCTTACCGCCAAAGATATTATGAGAAAAGCATATTTTGTACCTGAAACAAAAAAAATCAATGATCTTATGAAAGAACTTCAGATTCAACAGATACAGATGGCCATAGTTGTTGATGAGTATGGGGGTACAGCAGGTCTGGTGACAATGGAAGATCTGGTTGAAGAGATTGTGGGTGAGATTTCAGATGAATACAAGCACGAGGCAGGAGATTATCAGTTACTAAGTGATGGTAGTTATCTTGTCAAAGGTTCAATGGAGATTGAAAAAGCTAATGAGCAACTTGATCTGGAACTACCCAAAGGTGAGTTTGAAACAGTGGCTGGTTTTATCATGGAATATCTCGGAAAACTTCCGATGAAAGGCGAAAAATTCATATACGACAGAAAAGTTTTTATAATCCATGAATCCCATGAGAAAACCATAAAATGGATCAGGATAAGAAGTCTTGATCAGGAGAAAACAGATGAGTGAGGATTCTTTAAAATCAGAAAAAAAAGAAAAGTTGAAATGGTGGAAATCTCAGGGAATAGAACCATACGGCAGAAAATTTGTTAAAGAACCTATTGCGTCTCTTGTCCCTGAGAAAAAAGGAACAATATCAATTGCTGGAAGGATTATGACAATACGCAGGCACGGAAAAGCTGCGTTTTGTGATATTATGGACCACAGTGGAAGGATACAGGTTTATTTTAAAAAAGATATTCTTGGGGATGTTCTTTTTGAAAGATTTAAGAATCTTGATGTTGGAGATATCATTGGATTGAAAGGAGAACTTTTCGTCACCCATACAGGACAGCTGACATTGCTTGTGAAGGACTTTGTTCTTCTTTCAAAGATACTCGGGACACTGCCTGAAAAATGGCATGGTCTCAGAGATGTAGAAGTCAGATACAGAAGGAGATACCTTGACCTTATTATAAATCCGGAAGTGCAGAAGATTTTTATCACGCGGTCACACATACTGAATATAATCAGAAATTTTCTCGATGGTCTTGGTTATATTGAGGTGGAAACCCCCATGATGCATCAGATTCCTGGTGGCGCTGAAGCACGTCCATTCGTAACTCATCACAATGCCCTGGATATGGACCTGTACCTGCGAATTGCTCCTGAATTATTCCTTAAGAGGCTTCTTGTCGGAGGAATGGAAAAGGTTTATGAGATTAACAGGTCTTTTAGAAATGAAGGGATATCAACACTTCATAATCCTGAATTTACAATGCTCGAATTATATTCAGCCTATGGTGATTTTATGGAAATGATGGAACTTACAGAAAATTTAATTTCTAATATTGTGAATAAACTCTTTGACAGCAGCAGAATAGACTTTGGCGACACAAAGATTGACTTTGGCCTGCCGTGGAAAAAAATTTACTGGGAGGACTGCTGGAAAAGGTTTGGAATAAAAAACTGGAGGGATAAAAATGAAGTGAAAAAAGCTTTTTCGGACTTGCATCTTGATACTGAGGGGAAAGAGGATGTTTTTGAATTACTTGATCTTCTGTTTAAAAGAAAGATAGAACCGGAACTGGTGGATCCCACATTCATTATCAGGTTTCCTGTTGAAATATCGCCTCTTGCAAAGGTCTGGCCCGATGACCAATCCATGGTTGAAAGGTTTGAACTGTATATCGGTGGACTTGAGATTGCAAACGCATATTCTGAACTTAATGATCCGATTGAGCAGAATGAACGTTTTATCAGGGAAATAGAAGGACCAAGCGAAAGACCAAAGGTTATTGACCATGATTATATAGAAGCACTTGAGTATGGAATGCCACCTGCTGGCGGACTTGGAATCGGTATAGACAGGCTTGTTATGATTTTAACCGGTTGCCCGTCTATAAGAGATGTGATTCTTTTTCCTTTGTTGCGTCCTAAACAATGAGTTTTCATAAAATAAGGACCTCCTTTATCTGGCTTTCTTCTGTAACGATTTTATGTCGTATTGCTGGTCTTTTAAGAGAAGTAATAACTGCTAAATTTTTTGGTACCACAGGTATCTACGATGCATTTCTGATTGCTTTCATGATTCCAAATTTTTTCAGGGGGCTTCTTGCAGAGGGTGCATTGAGTACCGCATTTATTCCTGTTGTTTCTGAATTGATTGCAAAAGGAGAAAAGAAAGAAGAAATTCTGAAAATAACCGGGGCAGTTTTTACATTTTTACTTGTTTCCACTTCTGTTCTGTACATTTTTATTCTTTCTCTAAGCTGGGTATTGTTGAAATTTTTTATATTGCCCGCTAAAATTGCTGAGATACTTTTTCTATTAAGATTCACCTTCCCATATCTTATTTTTGTATCTCTTGCTGCATGGGCGATGGGGGTTTTGAATTCAAGGCACAGGTTTGTTCTTCCCGGTCTGAATCCTGTTGTTCTTGATTTCTGGTGGATTGTGGGTTTATTCTTTTTCACGAAATTTTTTGGTGATACTCTTGAACAGAAAATTTTTGGTTTGCTGATAGGAGTTCTTATCGGTGGTATGAGCCAGTTTGTCTTTCAGTTGCCTCTTGTATTTTCAAGCCATGGTCCTATGATCTTAAATTTCCAATGGAAAAATGCGGCAATATTAAAGATGATCAGACTTTTTGCACCTGTGATTATCGGGATGTCTGTTGGACCCATTAACCTTCTGGTTGATTATTCATTTGCTCGCAGTCTTGCTGCTGGAACTGTTTCTGCTCTGTGGTATGCGACAAGGGTTTATCAATTACCTCTCGGGGTTTTCAGCATTTCTCTTGCAACAGTGCTTCTTCCACATCTATCTGGAGATGTTGCGGTAAAAAAAATTGAAGAAGTGAAGGAAAACATTCATAAAGGACTTGAGCAAACAATTTTTCTGCTTATACCATCTGCTATTGGAATGATAATCTTCAGAAAAGAAATAATAGAACTTTTATTCAAAAGAGGCATGTTTTCTTCCTTTTCTGTTGAAATCACCGCATATCCACTGATGCTTTTCTGTGTCGGGCTTGTTTTTTATGGTCTTGCTATAATTATTACAAGGGCTTTTTACGCTTATCATGACACTGCCACCCCTGTGAAGATTGGGGTTATAAGTATTCTGACAAATGCTCTGTTTGATGCGATTTTGATGAGGTTTATGGGACATGGTGGTATTGCACTTTCAACATCAATTGTTGGATTTGAAAATTTCGTCCTTCTTTACTGGTTTTTCAAAAAAAGGTATGGACTTCTGGAGACAGAAAGACTGTTAAAAAGGTTTTCAATAATTTTATTGGCTGGTTGTTGCTGGGGTATAATTATTCAGGCAATAAGATTATTTTTACTGCCGCATGGTACGTTTGTTACGGTGACAGTCGGCGTTTTATCAGGTGCTGCTGGTTATATCGCAATAGCGGTGTTTTTGAAATTTCCTGAGATACGCGGAATGAGGATTTTGAAATGGAAAACCTGATAATTTTTTTCTTTCTGATTTTTGCTGTCGTGATTCATGAATACTCACATGGACTTGTAGCCTATCGCAATGGAGACGATACAGCGTATTTGATGGGAAGATTAACATTGAATCCGATAGCCCACCTTGATCCTATCGGAAGTGTTTTGATGCCTCTGTTTCTTGTTCTCCTGGTTGGTGTTCCTTTTGGATATGCAAAACCAGTACCAATAAATCCATTGAGATTCAGGGATTATCGGAAGGGTATTATTATGGTCAGTGCTGCGGGATGCACAGCCAATTTTATTGCAGGTTCTATCTTTGCAATTTTAAGTGGAATTACCAATGGTTTAACCTCTCAGGTTTTTGAGCTTGCAGCTTTTATAAATTTTATACTCTGTTTTTTTAATCTTATTCCAATACCTCCACTTGATGGTTCACGTATAGTTGGAATCCTTCTTCCGCCAAGATTTGGAATGATTTTTGACAGGATTGAAAGATACGGTCTTTTTATAGTATATGCGCTTGTTTTTGCGGGTGCCTTCAGATTTCTTGTACCTTTTTGTTCATCTCTTGTGAACCATTTTTCTTCAATTGTGCATCTTAAATTTTGATAATATTAAGAAAGGAAATAATATGGAAAAAACAGAATTTGTTGAACTTCTCCACTTTCTGCATATTTTATGCTGGCAGGCTCTCGGTAAGGTTTCAAATCCTGCAAGTGGAAAACCAGAAAAAAATTTGCAGTTTGCAAAGAGGCTTATTGATATCCTTGAAGTATTGCAGTTAAAAACAAAAGGAAATCTTGAATGTGAGGAAGAAAAAATTCTTGATAATATTCTGACAGACTTAAGATTGAATTATGTGGATGAATTGAAAAAAGAAAAAAGCTCTGGTGAAGCGGAAAATTCCAGGAAAGATAATGAACAGCCAGAAACTGAAGGAAAAAATAAGAACGATTCCTGAGTCCCCTGGTGTTTATGTCTTTAAAGATAAAAATGGAAAAATAATCTATGTTGGTAAGTCGTCAAAACTGAAAAGCAGGGTCCTTTCATATTTCACCGAACCGCGTGAATTTAAAAAATCCTCGTTGCGCGATGAGATTGAATCCGTTGAGGTAATTCCTGTTGCTTCTGAAGGGGAAGCTCTTGTACTTGAAAGTTCGCTGATAAAGAAATACCAGCCTCAATATAATGTGGATCTAAGAGATGATAAGACATACCCGTGGTTAAAGATAACAGGTGGAAATTTTCCCTCTGTGCGTGTGGTTAGAGAAAAGAAAAATCCTTCCGATGAATATTTTGGACCATTTACAGATGTTAGAGGATTGAAACAGGTTATCAGGTTTATCCGGAAATATTATCCTGTAAGAACCTGCAGAAGAAAAATAGTGGAAGGCAAAAAAAGCAAACCATGCACTTTCTTTTTTGCTAAAAGATGCTGCGGACCCTGCAGAGGTGATATCAGTCAGAAACAATATCAGAAAATTGTTGATGGTATAAGGGCTTTTTTTTCAGGTAAATATAAAACTTACTGCAGACAATTAAAAAAACAATTAAACGATGCAATAAAAGAATGGGATTTCGAACAGGCAAAAATGATAACGGAAAGGATTAAACTTCTTGAAAGAATGGCTGAAAGACTGCCGTGGAGAAGCGAGGATGAACTTCTTCTGTACAGGAAAGAAAACATATTACCATCACTTGCTGAAAAGCTTAAACTTAGTAAAATTCCTTCATTGATTGAAGGTTATGATATATCACATCTTGCTGGAAGCAATGCCACAGGTAGCAGGGTGGTTTTTAAGGGCGGTATACCGAGCAGAGATGATTACAGGAGATTTCGGATTAAAACAATAAAAGGAGTTGATGATTTCAGTATGCTCAGAGAGGTGATCAAAAGAAGATTTACTGATCCCACCTTTGAAGAAAAACCAGACCTTATTCTTATTGATGGAGGAAAAGGTCAGTTAAATGAAGTTATGGTTGAGTTAAAAAAACTTAAAATAGATGTTCCTGTGATTGCACTTGCAAAAAAAGAAGAAGTTATTTATTCAAGCACAACTTCAAAACCAATTATACTCCCTGGCGATTCAAAAGAGCTGCATCTGCTTCAAAATATAAGAGATGAAGCCCACAGATTTGCAAGGCAATATCACCTTAAGCTTCGTTCAATAAAGGGCAAAAAATCCCTATAAAATCTCTTCCTTTTTAATTATTTCCGGATTTTTCATCAATCCACAGGGTACTATCTGATAATCATCCAGAAATTGTTCATTTTCCGAAATAAAGGAACCTGGACCTGTCCAGATAGGCCATTTTTGATAAAAATGCAATGGTCCATGGGAATTTCTTCTATGACCCAGTATCTCGATACCTATCAAACACTCTTCTTTTCCTTTCACATACTCGGTGATATCAAGTTCATAAGGCTTCCAGGCAATAATACATGCATCTTTACCATCAACCAGTATTCTTACTCCGGTTCCTGCAAAATCCGGAATATTGATAAATAATTTTTGGTTTTCTTTAAGGTTTGGTTTAAGTTTAAAGTTGTATGTGATATTACCTGAGTAAAAAGGAAGACCCTGTTGCGTCCAGTCACCGGTTTTAAGTGTTTCAGGCTTTTCAACAAGTTTCGGTTTGTTGTCTACAAGGATGACACCAAAATTTCCAAGTAAATAAACGATTTCAAATCCAGGATGATTTTCATCATAAATGGTGGTTAATACTATTTCGTTTTCCCCTTTTTTAAGAATCGCAGGATCAAAATTCAAAACTCTTAAAGACCTATCAACCCACCAGCCGGATTCCATATCAGAATAAAGTTTGTGCCCATTTATAGAGATACTATAAAGTTCCGGTTTTTCAATTGCAAAACCTGTTTCTTCGGATGGTATCTTTTCAATATCAAATACATATTTAAAAGTGACCAGAATATTTTTTGGTTTTTTACTTTTTTCCCTTGCCCATGGTTGAACCATGGCACCCCCTCTCAATGGGATTCCAAGATGATTTCTTACTTCTCTGTCAATCCTGAGTATTTCTTTTTTCTCCTGCCACTGTCCTTTTCCTATAACATAAGAAGGCATATCAAGTACTAAAACATTTCTTTCAGAAAGCTGTATTTCCCAGTTTTCCTGATTGATTTCCATTTTTTCAACTTCACGAAGTTTTGTCCTTGTTTCCGTCTTAATTTCAATATTTTTTCTGGGGATGATAAACAATCTGCTTCCAAGGGCAGGAAAAGATGTTTTTATAAAGAATCCTTTTTCTTTCTTTTCTATCTCGGCCTGATAAATTTTTCCATTTTCTGGATCAATTTCAAAGGCAGGATATTCCCAATCAGGAATGGACTTTATTATAACATTATCGAAAGCAATGTTTCTTTCCCTTGATAATAAAGATCGATCAAGAATATTTTTGTTCCATTCCATAGATGTATTACACAGAAAAAGATAATAGGCTTCGCCATTTTCTCTCAACAGATAAAGAATCTGTTTGATTTCTTTTCCATTTTCATCGGTTATTGAAACCCGTCTGCAAGAAGATTCAATTTTCTTTATCGCCTGGGAAATGTCAGAGGCAATTTCAAAGTCATGTTCCGGCTTTGAACCTGCTTCTGCGTCTATATGTTCAGGAAATTTTTTGACAAAAATCACCTTTCCACCAGCATCTTTAAATTTTTTAAGGATTTCAACAGTTGATTTTCTTATTGTATAAAGTTCTGGTACAAGAACCGTTTTATATTCCGCCTTATTAATTTTCAAAATTGCATTACCATCTTTTTTTACGACCTTTGCCCATCTTGACATTATTTCTTCATCGCCATAGTCAAAATCAAGATGGTTTGAAAGCAATTCATCGCAAAGTTCTGTAAACATTTTGTCCAGTTCTTCCACTTTTTCAATACTTTTCCATATTTTCTTTTCATAATCCCACTCTGACATTTTGAACAGACACCAGGTGCTTTCAATCGGATGTATCACAAGAAGGTCTCTTACTTCATTTCCTTCTGTTATTACCGAGTAAATTCGTGCAAAGTAATCCTCAACCTTTTTATACATGTGCCACCACGGTGATTGATAGAATATGCTTGCCGGATAATCTCTTTTTGCCTCACCGAGCATTGTGTACCATGAAAGGTGCTGACACCTAAGGTTAATTCCAAGGGCTGTCTGCCAGTCGCCGAGAGCCTTATGCCCTGAAAATGGGAAATCCCATCCTGTGCAGCCATATGTTTCAGTCAATCTCCATTTTCTTCCAAACTGTCTTGCCACAGAACTGACCTGTTTTGCTGTGTTAAAGATTCGCCAGTGTTCTGTCAGCAGATCCATTCCAGGTGCCTGCATATGTTCATAGAATCTCATACAGTTACCTACGACTCTTGTCTGAGATAAAAGTGTGTCTTCAGAAAGGACATGACCCGTAAATAGCAATTTATTTTTTTCGCACCACTGACCTATTTGCTTTGCAAAAGCATCAACAAAAAGATGGGTTATACAATCATGGTAATGGTATCTTGCTTTTGAGATTTCATTTTCTTTAACATCAAAATATATTTCAGGAAGATGATCCAGAATGTCATAACCATATCTTTTTTTAAATACAGAGGGAAGTTTTTCTGTCCAGCTGACAAGGATGTATCCTTCTGGTTGCTCGGGCCAGACATAATGAAAAAATTGTGATCCATAATTCGGTTCATCAGTAAAAATCCCTGGTATTGCTTTTCCAAAGTATTTTCCGCAGTATTTTTTATATTGCTCGTGGGTTACTTTTATGAATTCTCTTACAGCTTCATGGCTCATTGTATCAAGATAGGTATATCCATTGTACCATTCACGCGGTTTCTGCAGTTCAACAGAAAAAACAAGGATTTTTGTTGAACCGGACAGATTGCTGATTCTTTCTCCCTTTTTAATCCTTCTGTAATTTTTGATTGTGTTTCCATCAAATTCAGCTATGAATGCAGCGATAACATTATTTTTCCAGTTTAGCTTCTTATTATTGTCAAGAATAGCCATACATAAATAACGCATTCTGTATTTTTCTTTTTTTGTCACAAGACCACCTGCTGCTCCTGAGGGCCATCTATCTTCATCATAAAGGTAGGCAAGCATGTTTAACTTAGCTGCTTCATCAGCGCAGGCATTTATGCATTCAAACCATTCTTTTGAAAGATAAGGTGTATCAAGCCCGACGCGCGAATGCATAAAAAACCCGCCGAGTCCCATCTCTTTCATAATTCTTATCTGAAGGCGTAATTGATCAGGTTCGAGTTTTCCGTTCCATGCCCAGAATGGCGCACCCCTGTAAATACCTGATGGGTTTTCAAGATTTTCTAAAATTTTATTAAGTTTTCCCATATGTTTCTCCTATGTTTACAACCTATTTTTTTCTGTATAAAATTTAATTTACTTGAATCTGCCTCTGACGTCAAATCTTAAAAATTTATTGTTTTCGCAGTTTTAAATGAGTTAAATTATTAATGGAACAATATAAACTGAGGTTTTTCCATTTCTGTCAGAAGAATATATGATATAGTTACCTCTGGAACTGAAAGACGGATGAACATGTCCCAGTTGATTTCTTTCTGGATTGCATGAAGAATCAGGCCAGCAAATTATTTCGTATTTTTCTGTTCTGGTATCCAGAAGGTACAGTTCATTTTCACCTGGTTGCTGGACATCAGAAACCATAAATCTATTGTCATATGAGATAGCAGAATGTCCGAGTCTTCTGGTTTGTGAAAATAAATGTTCTTTATAGTCACGACCGTTAATGTCTATTGAAGCGACGACATTTGGAACCCAGGAAGGAACTGTTTTTTTATGAAAATATAATCGCAAATTTCTATTGTGACCCCAGTATTCATGAGTTGCTCTGAAACCAGCTGGCATTACGAGAAAAGGTTCTAATTTTTCTTTCTTAACATCAAGTTTCCATGACCTGGCTCTTTGAGAATCTGGAAGGCCAGAATCATTCTGTTTATCAGGAAGTATATTGAATGTAAGTATCAATTCTTCTGAGGGAGCAGCGAGCAGATGTGAAACTGTTTTAATTCCCTCTGGTAGTTTTAGGGTTTCAGCCGGGTCTGAATTTGTCAGATTTTTATAAACTATACCCAGCTTTCCGTCTTTATCCTTATAGAAACAGGCGACCCAGTTTCCAATTTCAGAAATTGCAGGTCCGCCGAATAATTCAATCCAGTCCTGTTTTTTTTCAAAGACTGTGTTTTCTTCAAGACTTTCAATGTCTATGGATTTTACCTTTTCTGAATCATTCAGAATAATTTTGTTCTTAAAACAGGTATAGTTGTAAGTTTTTTTAAATCCTGATGTAATCTGGGCTGCCGAAGTATTCTTTATATCAAACCTGTAAAGCTCAAAATCACCTGTCCTGTTTGCACTGAAGACAACATATTTTTCGTCGGGCGAGAAAGCCTGGAAGTACATGTAAGGTGCAACGGAATCATAACCATCTATTCCAATTTCCCATATCTGTCGACCGGTTTTTGAATCATGAATTTTTTTTTTCTTAAGTCTATCTGTTCCATTTTTTAGGTTTTTTGAATTTGGTGAAAATTTTATTCGATAACTTACGGAAAGTCAATTACTGATGTCAAAGATCTATCATAAAAACCTGTATTTATTGAAACTGAAAAATTGTAGAAAAAAAGGTCTGTCGTAAACTTCATTATTTCCTGAAGGTTTTTTTGCTGAATGCGGAACAGATGGTCAGTGCCTGCATATATTTTTGACATATAAGACCCCCAGGAGTATAATAACAGAAACTTCACATTCAAAACAAATAAAAAGGAGGAGAGATGCGAGTTGCCATTAATGGATTTGGTAGAATAGGAAGGCTTGTTTTCAGAGCAGCAATTGAAAAAGGGATGAAAGATTTTGATATCGTGGCACTGAATGATATTACTGATGCAAAAACAAATGCGCATTTATTTAAATATGACTCAAACTACGGGATTTTTCAGGGGCAGGTTGAGGTTAAGGACAGTGAGATTGTTGTTAATGGTAAACCTTATAAGGTCCTTGCGGAAAAAGATCCTAAAAATCTTCCGTGGAAATCTCTTAATGTTGATCTGGTTGTTGAATCAACAGGTCTTTTTAGAGAAGCAGAGAAGGCAAAGGCCCATATTGCAGCAGGGGCTAAAAAAGTTGTAATTACAGCGCCTGCAAAAGGTGAGGATTTGATGATTGTGATGGGTGTTAATGAATCAATGTACGATCCTGCAAAGCACAATGTTATTTCCAATGCTTCCTGTACAACAAACTGCCTCGCACCCATGGTAAAGGTTCTGGATGATAATTTTGGTGTTGTAAGGGGGTTGATGACAGCAATTCATGCATATACCAATGATCAGAGAATTCTTGACCTTCCGCATAAAGATCTTCGCAGAGCCAGAGCAGCGGCTCTTTCCATGATACCAACAACAACAGGAGCAGCAAAAGCAATCGGTAAGGTTATTCCAAAATTGAACGGTAAACTGAATGGGATTGCAATAAGAGTTCCAACATCAACAGTCTCTCTTGTTGATTTTGTCGCACAGCTTGAAAAAAGCGCGGATGAAAAAATAGTTAATGATGCATTCAAGAAGGCTGCTGAAACATCCATGAAAGGTATTCTTCAGTACTGTGATGAGCCACTTGTTTCAAGAGATTTTTTGAAGAATGAACATTCCTGTATTTTTGATGCACTTTCAACCTATATTATCGATGGCAATATGGTTAAAATTTTCGGCTGGTACGATAATGAATGGGGCTATAGTTGCAGGATAGTTGATCTTTTGACAATGATAAGCAAGAAGGGTTGAGTTTCCAGGAGGAAACCATGGGACTTATAACAGTCAGGGATAAGGATTATTCAGGAAAGCGTGTTTTTGTGCGGGTTGATTTCAATGTGCCGCTTGACAAAAACCAGCACATCACTGATGACACAAGAATAAGGGCTTCTCTTGAAACAATAAATTTTCTTCTGAACCAGAACTCCATCGTGATTCTTGCTTCGCACCTTGGAAGACCCAAAGGAAAACCTGATCCTGCCTTCAGTCTTTTACCTGTTGCCAGACATCTTTCAGAACTTACCGGAAAACAGGTTAAGTTTGCAAATGATTGTATCGGACCAGAGGCAAAAAAGGTTGTTGATTCCGCAAAAAAGGGAGATATCGTCCTGCTTGAGAACCTGAGATTTCATGCTGAGGAAGAAGCAAATGACCAGGCATTTTCAAAGAGTCTGGCGGAACTTGCCGATTGTTATGTTAACGATGCTTTTGGCACATCTCATAGAGCACACGCTTCGATCGTCGGTATTACTGATTTCCTTAAAGACAAGGCTGCGGGTTTTCTCATTGAAAAAGAGGTGAATGCTCTGAATAAAATTCTTGAAAATCCTGAAAGGCCTTTTTTATTGATAGTGGGTGGAGCCAAGGTCAGTGATAAAATCAGAATGTTGAAAAATTTACTGGATAAGGTTGATACCATAATAACCGGTGGTGTGATGGCGTATACTTTCATCAGAGCAAACAACTGGGAGGTGGGAAATTCCAAGGTTGAGTATGATTCTATTCCGCTGGCAAAAGAGATTTATAAAGAAATAAGGAAAAGACATCTGGAGTTTCATACGCCACTTGACCATGTGGTTGCAGATAAAATCGCAGAGGATGTTCATTATTTTACGACAGAGAGAGGTACTGTACCGATTGGATGGACAGGAGTGGATATTGGTCCTCAGGCAATATGGGAATATACAGATTGCATAAAAAGAGCAAAGACAATATTCTGGAATGGCCCAATGGGTGTTTTTGAGATAGAGCCATTTGCAAATGGAACAATAGAAATTACAAAGGCGATTGCTGAAAGCAGAGCATTTTCAGTAATAGGTGGAGGGGATTCAATTGCTGCGGTGAATAAAGCTGGTGTTGCGGATAAAATATCCCACATCTGCACCGGTGGAGGTGCGTCCCTTGAGTATCTTGAGGGTAAGGGGCTGCCGGGAATTGATATACTTAAAAAGTGAGAAAATATGAAACCACTTATTGCAGGAAACTGGAAGATGTATAAGACACCTTCAGAGGCAGAAATTTTTGCCTCTGAGCTTAAAAAAATCAGTAAATTTGAAGATAGAGATGTCCTTGTCTGTCCACCTTTCACAGCGATAGGTTGCGTCAGCAGGATTCTTGCCGGTACGGGTATTTATGTTGGAGCTCAAAATGTCTATCCTGCAAAAGAAGGGGCATTTACCGGGGAAGTTTCTCCATCAATGTTAAGAGAGGCTGGAGCGCAATTTGTGATCTGCGGGCATTCTGAAAGACGGCACATTTTCAAAGAGTCAGATGATTTTATTTCAGAAAAGGTGAAGATTGTTCTTGAATACAAAATGTCTCCTATTCTTTGCATCGGAGAGACACTTGATCAAAATGAAAAAGGAGAAACATTTTCAGTTGTCGAAAAACAGCTTGTAACAGGACTGAAAAATATTTCTGTTGATGATATGAAATCAGTGGTAATTGCCTATGAACCTGTGTGGGCGATAGGCACAGGCAAGAATGCCACTCCACAGCAGGCACAGGCGGTTCATGCCTTTGTGAGAGAGGTATTGAGGAAAACATATGGTGATGTGGCATCTTCAGTAAGAATTCTCTATGGAGGAAGTGTAAAACCTGAGAATATAGATGAGCTTATGGCTGAAAAGGATATTAATGGTGTCCTTGTTGGAGGAGCAAGTTTAAAATTTGAGTCTTTTTCCAGAATCGTTGGTTTTAACAAAAAATGATTGATGTGAGGTTAACATGATGATTTTTCTTATAGTGATACATCTAGTTATATCAATTTTGTTGATTGTGGCTGTTCTGCTGCAGAGCGGTAAAGGTTCATCAATGGCCAATGTTTTTGGTGGTGGGGGTATGGAAACTGTTTTTGGTGCAGAAACACCTGCTATTATGAACAGAATAACAACAGTACTGGCTATACTTTTTATGGTTAATTGTATTTTACTGACAACAGTTTCATTCAAGTATAGCGCTTCTTCTGTAATACAACAGGAACTTCAGAAAAAATCGGTACCTTCAAATCCAGTGGAAGAAGGTCCAGTCCAGCAGCAACCGATTCCAACAACACCTTCAACCGATGTGCCACCGGCACAGGCAAAATAGTTTTGTTTTTATTTTTCTGGTTCTGCTTTTTTCTACAGCAGTCCGGTCAGATAACAGATATGGGGGAGTGCTGGTAATATCAGCTTCCTCTATACCAAAATCATTTAATCCCATTGTAGCAAAGGAAACAAGCACAACCTTCATAACAGGGTTCATTTTTGAAGGGCTGACTTCTACAGACGGAATTACTCAGGAAATTAAGCCAAATCTTGCTTTGTCATGGGATATTGATGACACCGGAAAAGTGTGGACATTTCATTTGAGAAAAGATGTGTACTGGAACGATGGTGTCAGGTTTACTGCCAGAGATGTGAAATTTACCTTTGATAGGTTGATTTTCAATCAGGATATTCCAACCAGCAGCAGGGATGTTTTTTCAATTAATGGTAAGTCAATCAGGGTTGAAGTCGTTGATAAGTTTACAGTAAGATTTATTTTGCCTGATAGTTTTGCGCCATTTTTGCGTCTGATGGGACATGATATCCTGCCGGAACATAAGTACAGAAATATCGTTGATAAAAAAGAATTTTCTTTTGCAATGGGACTTAATTCCAGACCTACAGATATAGTTGGAACAGGTCCTTTTATGCTTGAAGATTTCAGACCTGGTGAATGGGTAATTCTAAAGAAAAACAGAAGATACTGGAAAAAAGATCAGCAGGGTAATCAGCTTCCATTTATCGAAAGGATTATTATTCTGACAATTCCTGACCAGAATCTTGCACTTCTGAAGTTCAGAAAAGGTGAACTTGATATGATTTCATTAAGACCACAGGATTATTTGCTGCTTATGAGGGATAAACCTCCCGGGGTTGATTTTTTCAATGTTGGACCATCTCTCAGTACCGAATTTGTTGTGTTTAATCAGAATCTTGACAGCAATATCCCGGATTATAAGAAGGATTGGTTCAGGAATGTGAATTTCAGGAGAGCTGTGTCCTGCGCTATTGACAGACAGACTATAATAAATAACATTTTTGCCGGACTCGGATATCCTCTTTACGGTCCTGTCAATGAATCAGTACCTGAATTTTATAATCCTGATATAAAAAAATTTCAATATGACCTCAAGCAGGCAGAAAAGTATCTTATGGAGGCTGGCTTCAGAAGAGGTAAAGATGGTCTGCTTTATGATTCAAAAGGCAATCAGGTTTCTTTCTCTTTTATTACAAACAGTAACAACAGTCAGAGGATAGAACAGGCAAACCTTATAAGAACAGACCTTGAAAAACTTGGCATGAAAGTTAATTTTCTTCCTGTTGATTTTAATTCACTTGTTACAAGAATTAATGCTACAAAGGATTGGGAAGTTATTATGATAGGACTTACAGGAGGAATAGATCCGCATTTCGGTAAAAATGTGTGGGTAACAACAGGTCATCTTCATCTGTGGAATCTTGGTTCTCAGAGATCTGTCTATCCATGGGAGAAAGAAATTGATAAGATTTTTGAAGAAGCGGCCAGAAATCTTGATTCAAAAAAACGCAAAAAGCTCTATTATAAATGGCAGGAGATTTTTTGTGAAAACCAGCCGATGGTTTTTACGGTAACATCCGCTGTTCTTTATGCTGCGAAGAATAAATTTGCAAATCTGAAACCTTCTGTATATGGCGGGCTTTTTCATAACATAGAGGAAATTTATATCATAAGAGAATAACAGTCCAATGGCGGTTCTAAGAATTATTTATCAGAAAACAGATATTGCAAGATTCATCTCAGCGAATTACATTGGAAAGGTTTTTGAAAGGTTGCTGAGAAGACTGGAACTTGACATTGAGTTTACAGAAGGGTTTAATCGCAGGATAAAGATGAGTTTTGGTCCACCTCTTGCTGTTGGGATTTCAGGAAGAAACGAAATTGTTGATGTGCGATTGAAAAACAAAAATTTTCCATGTGATGTTATAAAAGAAAGATTAAACAGCTTTGCTCCCTGTGGAATAAAAATAATGGAGTGTCGGTATCTATTGGATAGCGAAAAGTCTCCTCCTGAAATAGAACTTGCCAGATATATTGTGAGATTTGCTTTTGAACAGATGCACGACATACCTGAAAAGTGGAAGATTATATCAAAAAAAGACGGTTTTCTGGAACTGGAGATACCTCTTAAAAAACTAAAACACAGAGAATTGTTTTTGATTTTTGGACAATCAGTTGTAATAGAAAGATTTTTGATTTTTTGATAAAATTTGATATAATTTTCAAAACTTATTCTAAAACAATTTCATTTCTGAAAAAAGGAGAACAGTTTTGGCGCTCAGATTCAGCCTTTCAGGCAAAAATGGTTTCTGTAAGAAGGTGATTTCGCCGGAAAATTCTGACCTTAAATTTCTCTCTTTCAGTTTTTATTCCGGTGTTTCAGAAAAGCCAGTAAAAGAGTATACCGGTGAAGAAGAATGGTTGTGGGTTATTCTTTCAGGCAGGATCACAGTTGAATCAAAAGAATTTCCGTTGGTTACAATGGAAAGAAGAAGTGTTTTTGATGATAAACCGGTTTCAATCTATATTCCTGCTGGAACAGAATACAGTTTAAATGCAGAGTTACCATCAGAAGCCATTGGGGTTTCTGCAATTGCCGATAAGAAAGGCAGAATGACCCTTATTTCCCCACAGGATGTAAAAGTCCAGAAAGCAGGAAAACTTAACTACCAGAGAACCATTTACAACATAATTCCTCAGGATTTTCCCGCTTCAAAAATTATAGCGGGCGAAACAATCCATGATAAAGGTCACTGGTCATGTTTTCCACCGCACAAACATGACATTGATCAGATGCCTGAAGAAAGCAAACATGAAGAATTGTATTTTTTTAAATGCAGTCCGGAGAAAACAGGTTTCGGAATGATGAGGGTTTATGATGAAAAACAGGATATCGCTTTTCCAATACTTACCAATGATGCCATAACAATACCGGGTGGTTATCATCCTGTTGCAGTTATTCCCGAGCATACCCTGTATTATTTCTGGGTGCTTGCCGGAGAAAAAAGGCCTTTTCAGAGACACACTCATCCTGATTATCTTGAATATGAGTGATGGAGGAGAAAATGGGAAAGAAATTGATAGAACTTTTCAGTCTTGATGGAATGAACGCAGTCGTTACAGGAGGAGCAGGTGTACTTGGGATGAGTATTTGTAAAGGACTTGCACTTGCAGGAGCAAGGGTTGGGATTCTTGATATGAAGAATTTTGATGAGGCATCTTCTCAACTTGTTTCAGAAGGGTTGAAGGCAGATGGGTTTTATATTGATGTACTGAAAAAAGATGTGATAGTTGATTGTGCCAGAAAGGTGATTGAAAAATATGGAAAAGTAGACATACTTGTCAATTGTGCCGGAGGAAATTTAAAGGAAGCAACGACCTCTCAGGAACTCAGTTTTTTTGATCTGCCCCTTGAAGGACTCGAAAAGGTTATTGCACTTAATCTTTTCGGTGGTGCTATACTTCCCTCACAGATTTTTGGCAGGGAAATGATAAAAAATTCAGAAGGAGGCTCAATTATAAATATATCTTCTATGAATGCTTTCAGGCCTCTTACAAGAATTCCTGGTTATTCAGCAGCAAAAGCAGCGGTGAGCAATTTTACTCAGTGGCTTGCCGTACATTTTGCAATGGAATACAACAGACTTTTAAGGGTTAATGCGATAGCTCCAGGTTTTTTTCTTACCCAGCAAAACCGTTATCTTCTCACGGATGAAAAGAACAATCTTACGCCCAGAGGTCAAACAATTATTCAGCACACCCCGGCCGGCAGATTTGGAGAACCGGATGATTTAATAGGCACCTGTGTCTGGCTTGCTTCAAAAGCATCAAGTTTTATCACCGGAACTGTTATTCCTGTGGATGGTGGATTTAATGCATATTCAGGCGTTTGATTTTCAAAAAGGGAGAGAAAAATGGAAAAAGCAGATATTGCAGTAATTGGAATGGAGGTTATGGGAAGAAGTCTTGCATTGAATATGGAAAGTCGTGGTTATACTGTGGCTGTTTATAATAGAACCGCAGAGAAGACAAAAGCATTTGCAGATGGTATGGCAAAAGGGAAGAACATCATTCCTGTATATGATCTTAAAGAACTGGTTAATGTTCTCAAGAGTCCAAAGAAGATTATGTTGATGGTTAAAGAGGGTCAACCGGTTGATGATTTCATTGATAAACTCCTTCAGTATTTGAAACCAGGCGATCTTATTATTGATGGCGGTAATTCATTTTTTAAGGACACAATTAGAAGAAATAAAATGCTGAGCGAAAAAGGTATTTTATTAATTGGTACAGGTGTCTCAGGCGGTGAGAAAGGAGCCCTTAAGGGTCCTGCCATAATGCCTGGTGGACAGAAAGAAGCGTACAGTCTTGTTGAGAAGATTTTCAAAGACATCTCAGCAAAAGCTTATGATGGTGAGCCATGTGTGGACTATATTGGACCTGACGGTGCGGGTCATTTTGTAAAAACAACCCACAATGGTATTGAATATGGGGATATGCAGCTTATTAGTGAGGTTGTTTGGTTTTTCAAAAATGTTGGAATGAAAGCCAGTGAAATAGCTGACATAATGGCAAAATGGAATGAAAAGGATGACATTTTACGTTCCTACCTTATTGAGATAACCGCTGATAGTATGAAACAAAAGCACCAGGATTCAGATGAATTTCTTGTTGACAGAGTTGCGGATATCACGAGAATGAAAGGTACCGGTACATGGGCCATTCAGAGTGCCCTTGAATTGCTTGTTCCTGTTCCAACGATTGCTGCGGCTGTTTTTGCGAGAGAGATGTCCCAGGATAAAGATTTAAGGCTTGCTATGGCTAAAAAACTTAAAATATCTTCTGGTGCATTTAATGAGGATAAGAACGCGATGATAGATATTGCTCACGACGCTCTTTATATTGCCAAAATTTCTTCCTATGCTCAGGGGATTGCTTTGCTTCAGGCTGCTTCAAAAGTATATAACTTCAATCTGAATATTGGAAGGATTGCGAAAATATGGAGAGCGGGATGTATTATTCGGGCACAATTTCTTGATGAGATTACAAAGGCTTATGAATCTGAACCAGACCTTCCAAACCTGCTTGCAGCTCCCAAATTTGCAAATTTTGTTGAAAAAAATATTGGAAAACTTGTAAGATTTGTCGATGTTGCCCACCGATGTGGTGTACCTGCTCTTGCGATGTCTGGATCTCTTGATTATATTCTTCAGATTACAGCACCTGTCATGCCATCCGCACAGGTTTCCGCACTGCAGAGGGATTATTTTGGTGCACACGGCTATTTTAAAATTGCAGGACCAGACAATCCTGAGCTTCTGGTAAACAAAGAAAATAAGGTCAGGGAATTCCATACAGAGTGGCTATTACCGGGCAGGCCTGAGAAGGAGATAACAAAATAGGTGGAGGGATAAAGCATTATTTTAAAAAGATGATATGCTTATCCTCTGAATTAAGAAATGATTGAGAAAATTTCCATGCAGCAATTACCCGATGATCCGCTTGTTCAGATAAAGGAATATAGAAAAACCAGAGATTATCTTGTGGCTATTGATACAGATGGTTGTGTTGTTGATAATATGAATGGCAAACAGATGCTTATTTTTCATCCCCTTTTTATGGAATTTTACGATCTCTGGGATGTTGAGTCCTATTTCAGGGAAATTGCAGAATATTACAATCTCTTTTCAGCTTACAGGGGAGCCAACAGGTTTGTTACTATCTGTCTAACCCTGAAGGCTTTAGAAAGCCGGCAGGATGTGAAAAAGATTGTTGAAGAAAAAAATCTTAAAATACCTGATGCGGAAATAGTTGAAGATTTTATCAAATTCTGTGAAAAAGATGGTTCTGGCCTCAGCAATTTTTCGCTGAGAAAATTTATCAAAACCAGACCTATGGACTTTTGCATCAGGAAACTTCTTGGCTGGAGTGAGGTGGTTAATGAAACATTGTCCATTGTCAACAGGAAGTTTGAACCATTTGAGAATGTGGGAAGATGTCTTGAATTGATGTCCGTATATGCCGACATTGCGGTTGTTTCACAAACCCCTTATGATGATTTATTTCAGTACTGGCATAACCACAATATGACGAGGTATCTGAAGATTATCTGCGGTCAGGAAACAGGTAGCAAAGCTTACCAGATAAGTATGTTAAAGCAGACTGGCGGATACTCTGATGATAATGTTCTTGTTATCGGTGATAGCAATGGCGATTTTGAAGCAGCCAGAATGAATAACATCAGGTTTTATCCTGTGATTCCAGGAAAAGAAGAACAGGCATGGAAAAATTTCCCTGAAGTTTTTGAGCTTTTTCTGCATAAGGGTTATACTATTGATATTGAGGAAAAATTTTTGAGTGATTTTAGAGAATCTCTATCCGATATACCACCCTGGAAAAAAGGTGGGTATAACCACACAGACTCATACAGAAAAAACCAGCAGTTGAGAAAATCTCTTTATCAAAGGTTTAATCCTGACGGAAGGTTGTTAATATTATGATTATAAAGGAAAAAAGCAGTTTGGATACTTTTATTCCAGAAAGGGAATTCTCATCCCTGCTGAGTGATGCAATCGCTGCTTCTGGTTTTGAGAAAAAAAAGGTTCTTGCGATTATCCCGGACGGAACACGCTCAGGTCCCACAGATATTCTTTTCAGGACTATCCTTGACTCTCTTTACGGAAAAGCAGAAAAGATAGATTTTATGATTGCTCTTGGTACGCATCCTTTGATGAATTCAGAATGTCTTGAAAAACTTACTGGTATAAGTTGTGATGAAATTGAAACAAAATATCCGAACACAAAAATTTATCAGCATTGCTGGGATGACAGAAAAGCTATTATTGAGATAGGTATCATAAAATCAAATGAAATTTCGGAAATCTCTGGCGGGCTGCTTGATAAAGATATACCTGTTACAATCAATCGTGCAATACTTGACTATGACCATATAATACTTGCAGGTCCTGTTTTTCCGCATGAGGTTGTTGGTTTTTCCGGTGGATATAAGTATCTTTTCCCCGGTATTTCAGGCCCCCACTTCCTTCATAAGTTCCACTGGCTTGGAGCTTTGATCACCAACCCCAAAATAAATGGTACTAAAAACACGCCTGTCAGAGATGCGATAAACAAGGCTGTTTCTTTTATCAGTGTTCCAATAACACAGGTGTGTTATGTGGTTAAAAATAAAAAGGTTCATGGCCTTTATGTCGGAGATAATCAGGCATGGTCTGCTGCGGCAGATCTTTCAGCTCAGTTGAACATTCAGTATATTGAGAAAAGCTATAAATGTGTTCTTTCAATGGCACCTGTGATGTATGATGACATCTGGACAGCAGGAAAATGTATGTATAAGCTTGAACCAGTCGTTTCAGATGGCGGCACTCTGATTATTTATGCTCCGCACATAACAGAGGTTTCATATACTCACGGGAAATACATCAAACAGGTTGGATATCATACAAGGGACTATTTTTTGAAACAGTGGGAGAAGTTTAAAGACTTTCCAGGAGGAATTCTTGCTCATTCCACACATGTAAAAGGAATAGGGACTTATATTGATGGAAAAGAAACACCACGAATAAATGTCTGTCTTGCCACCAGAATTCCAAAAGAAATTTGTGAACAGATTAACCTTGATTATATTAATCCGGATACCATTGATATTAATGATTACACTGGGAAAACAGATACTCTTGTTGTAAAAGATGCAGGAGAAGTGCTTTTCAGATTAAAGAGTGGAGAGGTTCCGGATATCGACAAACTTTACCGGACAGAGAAATGAACAGCGTATTTAAAAACCAGTACCCGGAATACAGGGTTTTTGAAAAATCATTGAGAAAATATGAAGATAAATATTATTTTGCCGCTGAGAAGGAAGGGAAAGTATATCTTGTAATTGGAAACAGTTCATTTAATTTTTTTGAAAAAGAAAAAGCGGTTGAGATAATAAAGAAAACTTTTCCTTTTTTGTGTCCGACCACTGCTGGAGGTAAAACTTCATTTGGTTTTGGCGATAGAACCGGATATGCAACCATAGGACACATAAGGGCTAATAAAACAGGAAAATTTTTTCCTGTTTTTGCTCAGCAATCAGCAAGAGAACTTGAAAGAACAGGAAGAAACTTTCAGCAGGTTCTTGACGACGCCATATTCTGGTGTTTTGTGGAAGGGTGGTCGGATGGTTTTGGTGCAGACGCTGATCATGCAAAGAGTTTTGATATTCTTGAAAAAGCCATTTCTGCAGGATACACCTTTTTCACAATTGACCCATCAGATAAGATAAAGGGAAAAGATGCACAGGACCCGAAAAATATTGATAATTTGAGCTTTTATCTGAAAGAATATTCTGGCAGGAAATTCTCAGTTGATTCTTTCTCTTTTGTTTTCACTGACGACATCATTGTTGATCTTGCTTTTACTTATGGTAAAGCCCTGGATTTTATTGAACAGTGTTTTCTTTTTATTTCTGAAAAAAAGGAAAACTTTGATTTTGAAGTTTCTGTTGATGAAACAAAAATTTCGACAACTCCCTCTGCGCATGTTTTTATTGTGATGGAACTGATAAGAAGAAAGATAAACTTTCAGAGCCTGGCATTACGTTTTCCAGGAAGGTTTGAAAAAGGTATTGATTATATTGGAGATATTGATCAGTTTGCCAGAGAACTGGAGATTCACAACAGTATCAGAAACAGTCTTGGTCCATACAAACTTTCCCTTCATTCAGGAAGCGATAAGTTCAGCATATACAAAAAATTTAAGGAAATTGCAGGAGATAAATTTCATATAAAAACATCAGGAACATCCTGGATTCAGGCGATGAAAACAATTGCAGCAGTTGACAGAGATTTGTTTTTTGATTGCATGTATCTTGCAATGAAGCAATTTGAGAAAAATGCTGCTTCATATGAAATTTCAGCTGATAAATCAAGGATCAATCCAGAAAGAATCAGGAATGAGAATATTGAAGATCTTTTTTCAAACAATGACATAAGGCAGTTGATCCACATCAGCTATGGCAGCATTATCGGGAGTGAAAATTTGCAGATAAGGGAAAGATTTTATGCTGCGATAGAAAAAAATTTAGAGCTTTATACTCAATTTGTCGAAGAGCATTTGAAAAGACATATTGAACTTTTATCCTGAAAAGGAGCAGAAATGAAGAAAAGATTTCCATATGAACGACTGCCTGAAGAAGAAGTTAATAAATTGAAGGAATTCAGCAGACTCTGCAGAAGAGATGTTCTTACAATGACAACTCTTGCGAAATCAGGCCATCCCGGTGGTTCCATGTCCGCGATGGAAATATATAATGTCGTTTTTCATTTTGCTAATTTGAACCCACAGAATCCTGATGATCCGGAAAGAGATAAAGCTGTTATAAGCTTCGGACATACATCTCCCGGGGTTTATGCGGTTTTGGGGAGATTGAATTTTTTTGACCTTGAAACAGCCATTGCTTCATTCAGACAGGCAGGAAGCATTTTTGAGGGGCACATTGTTAGAAAGGTACCGGGTATTGATTGGGGTACTGGAAATCTTGGACAGGGTCTTTCTGCAGGTTGTGGGTACGCGCTTTTTGATAAAATTAAAAATAGAGACAGTTTTACATTTGTTCTTATGAGCGATGGTGAACAGACAAAAGGACAGGTTGCTGAAGCCCGACGTTTTGCAGTGAAATATGATTTGAATAAACTCAAAGTTATTATTGACTATAACAGGATTCAGATAAGCGGTTGCATTTTTGATATCATGCCATCAAATATTAGAGAAAACTATCTTGCTGATGGCTGGGAGGTTCTGGAAGTTGATGGACATGATATACCACAACTTTATCAGACCATAAGGAAATCTCTTGAGGTAGATAAACCCACCTGTGTTATAGCTCACACAGTAATTGGTAAGGGAGTATCATTTATGGAAGGTAAATGTGCTTATCATGGGAAAACCCTTGGCGAGGAAGATTACAATAAAGCAGTTGCAGAACTCGGTCTTGATGGAGAGCTTGATAAATACAGGGAAATGAGAAAGAAAAAGAATTATTCATTTCCTGAAAGAAAATTTGATATAAAGATTTCTCTGAATACAGGAACTTTTCGCACATATGAACCAGGAACAAAGATTGATAATCGGACTGCTTTTGGCAATGCCCTTTTTGATCTTGGCGTTGTAAATAGAGATAATAAGGAAAACCCGATACTTGTTTTTGATTGTGATCTTGCCAGTTCAGTTAAAACAGATATTTTTGCTAAAGAATTTCCCGAAAGATTTTTTCAGTGTGGTGTTCAGGAGCATCACGCAGTAACAGTATCAGGTGCTTCATCAGTTGGTGGGGCTGTGAGTTTTTTTGCGGATTTCGGTGTATTTGGGGTTGATGAAACATTCAATCAGCACCGTCTTAATGACCAGAACTATACAAATCTGAAGGTAATATGCACACACCTCGGGCTTAATGTGGGTGAAGATGGTAAAACTCATCAGTGCATAGATTATGTTGGATTGTTCAGAAATATTTTTGGTATGAAGTTGATAATTCCTGCTGATCCGAATCAAACCGATAGAGTGATAAGATATATTACTTCAAATCCTGGAAACTATTTTGTGGGTATGGGAAGGTCCACAACGCCTGTTATTACTGACATTGATGGAAAGCCATTTTTTGCAGGAGATTACAGGTTTGAGTACGGAAAGGCAGACATACTGAGAGATGGTAAACACGGGTTTATTTATACCATGGGTGCACTCGTTCCAAGGGCTGTTGCGATTTCTGATCAGTTGAAACAGGAGGGGATAGAGATTGGTGTGGTTAACTGCTGCTGTCCGGTGGTCATAGATGAAAACGCCCTTAACGCCGGAATAAAAACAGGTCTTGTTATTACATATGAGGATCATATAGCTGATTCCGGGTTAGGGATGACTGTTGCTTCTTTTATTGCTGAAAGACAGAAGTCTGTTAAATTTCACAAATTTGGCGTAAGAAAATACGGAAGTTCCGGTACACCTGATGAACTTTATGCAGAACATGGTCTTGATGTTGAAACAATGAAAAATTTCATCAGGAAAATTCTGAAAAATTCATAGCGGGGAGGAAACATGAAATGTAATAACAGAGAAACCAATCTGAAGAATTGTACCTGTTCCTACACATCATGCAATAAACGCGGAATATGCTGTGAATGTGTTTCATATCACAGAGCAAATGGAGAAATTCCGGGATGTTTTTTCTCACCTGAAGCAGAAAAAACATACGATAGATCGATAAAAAATTTTATAAATTCACGCAGCAGATAAGAATCATCGTTCTAATACCATAACCACAGATATCGCCATCTTCTGATAAAATTGGAAACGATTTCCGGGTCTCTTAAAATAATTAACGTTTCAATATTCTTTTTTGCAGTTTCTGTATAGTTAAATGAACCGGTAAGAACAGTTCTGTCATCAACAATTAAAAACTTATCGTGAATATTTTTAACAAAACAATCCTTTTTGATATTAAGAAAATGGATTTTTTTCATAACATTATATTCATCTGAAAATGGATTCTGTGAACCTTCAAAAATTCCATAAACCCTGACTCCTCGGAGTCCTGCTCTGCATATCTGTTCTCCTATTG